>NZ_LPWD01000183.1 GCF_001723295.1 Methyloceanibacter marginalis | reverse complement strand
GAGGTGCGCGGCATCAACTTGATGGTCTGCGCCATCACCTCCAATCCCCCGCTGTGGATTCTTTTCGCTTTACTGTGCCAGGTGCTCCAGCGAGAAGAGGTGTTGCGTCTTTGCCAGCGGAGCGTGACACGACCGGCACGCGTTGAGGTCTTTGTTCAAGCGTTCGCCGCCCGGCGAGAAAATGGCAAAGTCCCAATCGCCGTTTCTCAGATTCTCAGGGAACTTGTCACCCCACCCTTCGCCCTTCTCCATGACAGCAATCGCGGCGAGTTTGTCGCGAATACGCCGGTCGAGGGAGCTTGTGACGACCTTGCCGTCCTCATCCGTCTTCGCCTTGTAGACCTCGCCGACGATGACCGAACCATAGGGGAGCTCCCGCCCCTGTTTCGCGGCTTCGATGGCCGCGTCGTTCGCAAACAGCCGGATGATCTGATCGTCGTTCTGCACCCGATCGAGACTCAGATAGTTCTGAAACTGGGTCTTGTAGTTGGCGGGAAACGAAATGCGCTGCTCATCGGCAAGCGCTGCCGTTGCAATCAGGCCGAGCCCCAGCATTAAGGCAGAAGCCTTGCGTATCATGGAGACCTCCCATCTCGAATGACCCCGCAGTTGATCTGCGGCTATAATAGGTATGTAGAATACCTCTTTTCGGGCATAGCATTCAAGGACGTTTTTCCGGCAGACTTCACCCTTCGGCGAGGAACAGTTCCTCCTCATGGAGAGTCCAATGAGGCTTACCCTGCATTCCGATTATTCGCTGCGTGTCCTCATGTACCTGGCAGCTTTCCCCGACCGCCTGGCAACGGCCGAGCAGATCGCCGCCGCTTATGACATTTCGCACAATCACATCATGAAAGTCGTACAGCGGCTGGCGCATCTCGGCTTCGTCGAGACGTTGCGTGGGCGCAATGGCGGCATTCGGCTGGCGCTTCCGCCGGAAGAGATTTCCGTGGGTGCCGTGGTTCGCGGGACCGAGGAGGACTTCGACCTCGTCGAATGCTTCCGGTCGAAAACAACGTGTTGCATTACGCCTGTGTGCGGTCTGCAGGGCGCACTCCGCGACGCGCTCGACGCCTACCTGCAGGTCCTCGATGAATGGACGCTCTCGGAGCTTGCGATCAACCGCACGGGCTTGGCCCGCCGTCTTGGGGCGAATTAGCTCTTCAGGGGGGCGCTCCACAGGCGCGCCTTGGCTTGTGATCTGAGATCGACTGCCTTGGAGCTGATTGAACGCGGGACGGCGGACAAGAATATCATGCTTCCCCGTTTAGGGTCTATTAGCAGATGTTAAAGCTTAACCAGCGACGTCTGCTGTGGCCAGCAACGGACATTACTCAGACATCGTCCACCGGTTCCCGATCAAATACCTTCCGCCCCGTGAACATCGCGGAAACCAGCCCCCCGCCTTCCCGCAACTCAGTCACAACCACTCCGACGATATGAATCACGATCAGGAACAGAAGCGCGTAGAAATTCCAGTAGTGCACCGTCACAAACGGTGATCGGAAGGCGCGCATCGCATCCCAAGATGCCGCATCGATGCCCGTCTTGTCGTAGGGCACAAGTGCCCAGGGGTCGACACCCGGTGCCGCAACCCAGTTGGCAAACCAGTACCCAAACGGTGGGTAGTAGATGTCGGTCCCGGCGAGAACGAGGCCCGTGACGGCCTGCACGACAAGGAGGAGAACAAGCAGCGAGACCATCAGGCGCGCGACGGGATTGTGACCGAGATAGGGGCGCCCATCTCCTCGGATCAGTCCACGAACATAAGTCCTGAACGCGGTTCCACAACCAGGCCGGAAAGGGAAGATAGCGGACCACCTTGCCTGCCGGTTGCCGAAGAAGGCCCAGGCGACGCGCCAACCCAAGTTTACCGCGAAGACGTAGCCGAACCAGACGTGAGTGGTTTTCAAGAGAATCTTGCCGTCGTCCGTGACGCCCAGATCCTCGCTGTAAAGGATGGCCGTGCCGAGGACGGCCAGAGCAAGGACACAAACAACGTTGATCCAGTGGAACCAACGCGTCGGACCGTCCCAAACCACATAAGATTTAAGGTTCGTCATCATAGGACAAAATGCGTTTGCATCTCTGGTCGCACATTGATCGACGTCAACGGGGAACGACCCCAACTGCACACGGTCTGACATGTGCTCATCGGGCCAGAAACAGACCCTTCGCGGCAATGTTGCGGCATGTCGGCAACGTGCCAAAAGCCCATGTGCTCAGTTTTGACGAGCAAATTGCGCTTCAGCAACGTCGCGTCTATCTCGGTAGCGTTCTATTTATCAGATAGGCGTCTCCTTCGTGGCCCGCCCCCCGCGTCCGGGTCGCGGCGCAGTTGACCGGCATAGCGTGTAGAGGCTTCCACGTACTCTCGTAGGGCGCCCTCTCTGGAGGACCTCGCGCGCCCGATCATTCCGTATCCGCCGCGAGAATGCGTGCAAGGGGGCCGCTGACTGCCTTTCATCTTCCGGTACTGGGCTTGATGGGGATCAAATTGGCCACCGACCCGGCCCGCTAGGTTGACGCATAGCCGGAGTGACGGCGCGACGAGGGGAGGACCAGGTCATGCGGCATGCGGCTCCGGGCGCGGACCGGGCCCTTTGGCTCTCGACCATAGCCTTCACGGTGTGCTTCGCCGTGTGGACGATCTTCGCCATTATTGGCGTGCGTATCCAACAAGACCTCGGCCTCAACGAGACCGAATTCGGCCTCCTCATCGGCACGCCAATACTGACCGGATCGCTCAGCCGCGTATTCCTCGGCATCTGGACCGACCAATATGGCGGCCGCATCGTCTATGTGCTGACCATGGTGGCGGCGGCCATAGCCACCTTTCTTCTCTCCTTCGCTACGACCTATCCGTGGATGCTCGTCGCCGCGCTCGGCGTCGGGCTGGCCGGCGGCTCTTTCGCCGTCGGCATCGCCTACGTCTCCAAATGGTACCCGCCGTCTAAACAAGGCACGGCGCTCGGCATTTTCGGCGCCGGCAATGTCGGCGCGGCCGTCACCAAGTTTCTCGCTCCCTTCGTCCTCGTCGCCTTTGGCTGGCAGATGGTTGCGGTGGTCTGGGCCGCGGCGCTGGCGGTCACGGCGATCATTTTCTGGCTTGCGACCGAGGACGATCCCGAGCTCAAGGCCCGTCGGGCGCGACAGGAAAAACCGCGCTCGGTAATGCTCCAGCTGGCGCCACTCCGCCATCAGCAAGTCTGGCGGTTCTCTCTTTATTACTTTTTCGTGTTCGGCGGCTTTGTCGCCCTCGCTCTGTGGCTCCCCCGCTATCTGATCGGCGTCTATGGAGTTGGAATTGAAACCGCCGGCATGCTCGCCGCGGCCTTTTCGATTCCGGCGAGCTTGTTCCGCGCCTATGGCGGGCATCTATCGGACCGCTATGGCGCACGTGCGGTCATGTACTGGACCTTCGGTGTCTCGTTGGTCTGCCTCCTGATGCTGTCCTACCCGAACACCGATTACGTCATCCACGGTATCGATGGACCGATTGCCTTCTCGACCCAAATGAACCTCATCCCGTTCGTGATGACGATTTTTGTGCTGGGCTTTTTCATGTCGTTCGGCAAGGCAGCGGTCTACAAGTACATCCCCGTCTATTACCCCGCCAATGTCGGATCTGTCGGCGGACTGGTCGGCATGATTGGTGGGCTGGGCGGCTTCGTCCTGCCAATCGCCTTCGGCGTGATGGCCGACCTCACCAATATCTGGACGAGCTGCTTCATGCTGCTCTTCCTCATCGTTTGTGTCTCCCTCGCCTGGATGCACTTCTCCATTCGTCACATGGAGCAGCGCGCCGCGGGCGAAGTACTTGGGGCCATGCCTCCGTTCGCCGAGCTGGAGCACGCGCACACCGAGGAGCACCACAAGCAGCATGGGCTGATCGAGGATTGGCGGCCGGAGGACAAAGCCTTCTGGGAAACGACGGGACGACGGATCGCACGGCGCAATCTATGGATCTCCGTGCCCGCTCTCCTCCTCGCCTTCGCGGTGTGGATGGTGTGGAGCGTCGTGGTCGCCAAGCTCCCGGCGGTCGGCTTCACTTACACGACCGATCAACTTTTCTGGCTGGCCGCCCTGCCTGGCCTATCCGGCGCGACCTTCCGCATTTTCTATTCCTTCATGGTGCCCATCGTCGGCGGCCGCTTGTGGACGGCATTGACGACGGCGTCACTGCTGGTGCCGGCCTTCGGCATCGGCTACGCCGTGCAGGATCCGAGCACGCCCTATCTCATTTTCCTCGTCTTGGCGCTGCTCTGCGGCTTTGGGGGCGGCAACTTTGCCTCCTCGATGGCCAATATCAGCTTCTTCTTCCCCAAGAAGGAAAAAGGCAACGCGCTTGCCCTCAATGCCGGCCTGGGCAATCTCGGTGTCAGCGTGGTGCAGTTCGTCGTGCCGCTGGTCATCACTGCTGGCGTCTTTGGAGTGATCGGCGGCGAACCGCAAACGGCCACGGACGGCACGCGCCTGTGGTTGCAGAACGCGGGCTTCATCTGGGTGCCCTTCCTGCTTATCACCACCATCGCCGCCTGGTTCGGGATGAACGACATCGCTTCGGCGAAGGCCTCGTTTAACGAGCAGGCCGTCATCTTCCAGCGCAAGCACAACTGGATCATGTGCTGGCTCTATACCGGCACTTTCGGATCCTTCATCGGCTATTCCGCTGGCTTCCCCCTTCTCGCCAAGACGCAGTTCCCCGACGTGAACTCGCTGCCCTTTATCTTCTTGGGGCCCTTGGTCGGCGCTCTGTCACGCGCCGCCTCAGGTTGGATCGCCGACCGCTGGGGCGGCGGCCGCGTCACCTTATGGGTGTTCGTAGTCATGATCGCCGCTGTCGGCGGGGTGCTGTTCTTCCTCGGCATCAAGGACCAACCCGGCGCCTTTTGGGGCTTCTTCGCGATGTTCCTGGTGTTGTTCTTCGCGACCGGCGTTGGCAATGCCTCAACCTTTCAGATGATCCCGTCGATCATGCGCAAAGAGATCGGCCGCCTGATGCCCGATGCTCCGGTCGCCGAGCAGATGCGCCAGGCTGACAAGGAATCTGCGGCGATCATCGGCTTCACCTCGGCAATCGCGCCTACGGCGCTTTTTTATTCCCAAGGCTTACGGCAGCTCGATCGACGTTTCTGGCGGTCCCGAACTAGCGCTGTGGGGCTTCGTGCTCTTCTACGTCACGTGCGTCGCGGCCACCTGGTGGGTCTACACCCGCCGTGGCGGTCTGCTCCATGACATCGAAAGGGGTGGCCCCAAGGGCTCTGGCAGCGGCGCAGGAAAGAAGGCGCCGGACGGCCCGTCCATTCGCCCGTTCCGGCAGGGGCCTGCAAATGAACCCGGTCTGGGGTCAGCGTTTCGCGGCACGCTCTCTGTACGCAGCCGCATGTTTGAGTTTGGCGGTTGCGGGTTCCGGTGCTTCGGCGTTCGCGCAGAGCCCCGACTACGATCCGCAACAGGGGGCGCCGACGCGCTATCAGGCTCCCCATGAGAGCTTCTTCAAGGGCAAGTTCTGGACCGACACGCGCTACCGCTATGAGTATGTGGACCAGGCCAACCTGACGAAAGACGCGCGCGCTTCGACCTTGCGGAACAAGACCGGCGTCGAGTCTGGCTTCTTCCATGGCTTCCGCGCCGGCGTCGAAGGCGAGTTCGTCGTCGAGCTCGGGCCCGATGATTTCAACAATACG
>NZ_LPWD01000182.1 GCF_001723295.1 Methyloceanibacter marginalis | reverse complement strand
CGTCGCCAAGCCGCGCACCAAGGACTATGGCCGCCTGGCCGTGTTGACGCAGTGGCGCACGGAGCCCCGTATCCTGTTCTCGCTCCCGCGCGATGCCTTCACGCCGAAGCCGAAGGTCGCCTCCGCGGTGGTCGCGTTCGCTCCCCGCGACCGGCCAGAGCCCCCTTGCGATGTGAGCACGCTCGAACGGGTCACGGCCGCCGCGTTCGGCCAGCGGCGCAAGATGCTGCGCGCAAGCCTGCGCCAAATCACGCCGGATGCGGAGGGTCTTCTGGAAGCGCTCGGCCTCGATCCCAAGGCCCGCGCGGAAGAATTGGAGATCGGCGATTTCTGCCGCATCGCCAACGCGCTCGAAGCTCAAAAGAACGAGTTAGCTTAGAGCTGCTTCAACAGGCCTTGCACGAACCCGTCCAGCCCCGTGAGCCGGGCGCGCTTCAAACGCTCCGCGGCAAGGATGGCATGCACCGCCTCGACGGACCGATCGACATCGAAGTTCACGAGGACGTAGTCGTAGTCCTTCCAGTGCTGGATCTCGTTGCTTGCCCCCGCCATACGGCGCGCAACCACGTCGTCCGAATCCTGTGCGCGGGTTCTCAACCGCTCCTCAAGGGCGCCCGCGGTCGGCGGCAAGATGAACACGGAAACGACATCGCCTCTTGCTTGCTCGCGAAGCGAGTCGGCGCCCTGCCAGTCCACATCGAACAGAACGTCACGTCCGTCGCCCAAGGCGTGCTCGACCGGTGCGCGCGTGGTGCCATAGAAATTGTCGAACACGAGGGCCCACTCCAAGAACGCCTTCTCGTCGCGCATTCGCGTGAAGGTTTGCTTGTCCACGAAATGGTAGTCCCTTCCGTCCACCTCACCGCGGCGCTTCTCGCGCGTGGTGTGGGAGATCGAAGGCGCGATGCCGGCATCCTCGTCGAGCACGCGCCGGGCGATGGTCGTCTTGCCGGCGCCCGATGGCGACGACAGCACCAGCATCAGTCCTCGACGGCCGATCTCATCCATAGCGGCTCACTCGATATTCGCGACCTGCTCGCGAAGCTGATCGATCACCGACTTGAGCTCGAGCCCGATCCGGCTGAGCTCGATGTCGGACGCTTTCGAGCAGGTCGTGTTGGCTTCCCGATTGAATTCTTGGGCCAGGAATTCGAGCTTGCGTCCCGCGGGCTGACCGCTCGCGATCAGCGCCTTCGCCGCCCGCACCATGCGCGCTGAGCCGGTCGAGCTCTTCCTGGATGTCCGCCTTGGCGGCAAGCAACAGCGCCTCCTGATGCAGACGCTCGGGCTCGAGCGCAGCACCGGCCTCGCCGAGGCGCGCGATCTGCTCGCGAAGCCGCCCCGCCAACAATTCGGGCTGCCGCGCAACGGCGTCGGCGGCCTTTGCGACCAACTCG
>NZ_LPWD01000181.1 GCF_001723295.1 Methyloceanibacter marginalis | reverse complement strand
GTGGCGAGAGGGCGACGAGCAAGCCTACGACATCGCCTTGTTCCGCAGCGTGGCCGCGAGCTTCTGGCGCTGGCTCGACGCGAGCGCCGCCGAATTCGGCTACGAGGTGGCGCGCTAGAAAAAAAGCCCCGCCGCGAGGCAGGGCTTGCTGCCACACAAATAAGCCCTGCAACCTTCGGTTTGGTTCGCGCGTTGGAAGGCTGTAGGATAAACCTTCCCGCTAGTCGCGGGACAATGGTGCATGTGCCCCAAAGCGGCATCGGCCAGCCGCAGTAAGCTATCAAGAGAGCGCGGCCGCCAGCTCTCCACGAGAGACCCGACGATGATCCGTCATGCGATTGCCGCGCTCGCGCTAAGCGCCCTGGCCTACGGTCCTGCCGCCGCGGAGGATGCCGACCAACCCACGCGCATGGGCGAGGACAAGGAAAAGACCGTCTATGTGCAGCTCATTGTGAAGGCGTGCCGCGGCGTGGAGACGCCGCTTCAGCCTATCAACCAGGGCAAGGTGTACGACGACGAGAAGCCGCTGACGCTTGAAGAGCGCAAGACCTTGCTCATCGCCACGGGCTGCATCGACGTGCCCGTGCCAATGGAGTTCCTCGCCGACGCCATGTCGCCCACGGCCTGCATGGGCCACGGCGGCTACCTCGCCGCCATGCAGTTCCTCCAGCAGCGGCAGGATCTGCACGAGTTCCCGGCCGTCGGCGCCTGGCAATGCGTCATCACCGATCACGAGGTGGTTGGCGCCTCCACCATGTAAGACTGCGCCGCACACCTGGTATTCTGCTCATAAAAAAAAGGCAGGGAGATCGCTCTCCCTGTCTTTTGCCGTTCTGCGCTGTGAAGCGTCTAAGAAATCTTGACGTTGACGATCGAGGCGCGCGTCACTTCGAGCACGATCATGTCGCCAACCTCGAGCTGATCGAAGCCCTGCACGCTCGGCGGCACGAAGATCGTGCGCGTCTTGCCGCCGGTCCCGGCGAAGCTCACGGTGCGCTTGCGCTTGTTGATGGCCGCGATCGTATCGGTGACCTCGATGGTGGTGAGGTCGGCCTCCCCGCCCGAGGGCGTCATCTCCGTCCAGTCCTGCTCGGCCACGGTTGGCGCGTCGAGGCCCATGTCCGAGGTCTCGTTGGCCTCGAATCCGTCCTGCGCGGCCGCGGGCGGCCCGTCGGCCTGGCGCAAGGCCACGGCGACTTCCTGGCTGTACTGGATGGTGATTTGATCTTTCAGCTTGATCTTTTTGATGTCCTTCACGTCGGGACTGACGACGCCGACCACCGTGTTACCGCCGGGGCCGACCACCATGAGGACCCGCTCCGGCACCTCGATCTCCTCGACAGTGCCGGTCATCGTGATGGTCCCGGCGTCTTCCTCGATCGGAACCTGAGCGCGCGCATCGTCGATGAACAGCATCGCGACGCCGAGCGCCATCAACCCCTTCACAGTGGCGAAGAGAACCTGCATGAACTTTCCTCCCAGACGGTATGTGCCTTGAACGGCGGCTGAAACGGCTTCTAAAAATGCGGGGCCGCTACCCTGCGCGGCCGGGGCCACACTATAGTCCAGGCCAGGGCCGAGGGAACTATCCCGCTGGCGCGACTTAAGCCATTTTTTTGAGGGTCTGAGCGGCTATTTGAGGGTCTGAGCGGCTAAGAGGCGGCTTTGACTTTGGCCTTGCCCGCCCGGGCGAGGGATTTGATGCGCGACCGCCGGTTGCCGGACATCTCGGCAATCTTCTGGTCTTGGTCCTCGATAATGGTGCGCGCCGGCGCGTCGCCGTCCAGGCCGCCGAGTTCGGTCGCCGGCACCTTGCGGTTCGACGTCTGCGTGCCGTCCTCATAGACCACGTCGAATAGGACGTAGCCGCTGGGGCGTGCCTGTTGTTTCCGTGCCATGACGCTCCAAACTCCGGCTAGGCTTCGTCCGTGCTCGCTTCGGCGGCCTCGCCGGCCGCTTCCGTCTCGGGGTCGTCGCCCCGCTCGGCCTTGCGTTTGGCGGCTTCGTCTTGCAGGCGCTTCAGCTTCTCTTGCTTCTTCTGCGCCTTGGCCCGGCTGCGCTCGGCCTTCTGGAAATTGTAGTTGGGTTTGAATGCCATCTATCGGGGCCTCCGTGTTTAGGTTTGCTTCGACCGGCGCACCTTGGAGCGCTTCGGCGCGGGGCCGGCGCGGCATCGGCGGCCTCCTGATCGGCGGCCTCCTTGGCCAGGCGAAGCTCGCGCAAGCGCGTGGTCTTCAGGGTCATGGCATCTTGCGCCTGCTGCTGCTCCTGCTTGAAGCTTTCCTGGCGCTTGCGGCTCTGACTGAGGATCGTCTCGGCATTGCGCCGGGCCGCTGACATGCGTGAGGGGGAGGACTTGCTCATAGTGGAGCCTCCATACGGCGGTGGTTGGATGATTTGGCGGGGGCAGGGGCCGCGCCGTTCGGGCGGCCGCCACGATAGCGCCGGCGCGTCTGGCGGGCTTGCTTGCCGGCGCGCTCCGCCGAGGCTCGGGAGCCGGCGTCTCGTCCGCCACGGCGAGACGATGGTCGGCGATCTCGACATCGTACGCATCAGCCGTTCGATGGCCTTGAGATAAGGCCGCTCGCTGTTGTCGCACAGCGACAGGGCAATGCCTTGTGCGCCGGCGCGGGCGGTGCGGCCGATGCGGTGCACGTAGCTTTCCGGCTCGTTCGGCAATTCGTAATTGATGACGTGGGAGATGCCCGGAACGTCGATGCCGCGCGCGGCGATGTCGGTGGCCACCAGCACGCGCACCTTACCGGAGCGAAAGCCGTTGAGCGTGCGCACGCGTGCGTTCTGGGCCTTGTTGCCGTGCAGCGCTTCGGCGGTCAGGCCGTTTTGCACGAGATGGCGGCAAACCCGGTCGGCGCCGCGCTTGGTGCGCGTGAACACGATCGCTTGGCCCATCTCTTGGGCCTTTAGCAGGTCGGTCAGCAACGTCCGCTTGTCCTGGGCGCCGACGAAGTAGACGCTTTGCGCCACACGGTCGACCGCAACCTTGCTCCGCGAGATGTCGATGCGCACCGGCTCCCGCAGAATGTCCTGGGCGAGCTTGGCGATCGACGGCGGCATGGTCGCCGAGAACAGCAGCGTTTGGCGGTCCTTGCTACAGGCGCCCACGATTTTGCGCACGTCATGGATGAAGCCCATGTCGAGCATCCGGTCGGCCTCGTCGAGAACGAGGATCTGGACCTTGTCGAGCCGCACATGGCGCTGATTGCAGAGGTCGAGCAGGCGGCCCGGCGTGGCGATCAAGATATCCACGCCCGCTTTCAGCGCCTTGACCTGCTGCCCTTGGCCGACGCCGCCGAAGATTACGGCCGAGCGCAGCTTCAGATGGCGCCCGTAAGCGTTGATCCGGTCGCCGATCTGACCGGCGAGCTCCCGTGTCGGCGCCAGGATGAGCGCCCGCGGCGCGCTGGGCACACGCGGTGAGGCGTCGAGAAAGAGGTTGTGCAGCAAGGGCAGGGCGAAGGCCGCGGTCTTGCCGGAGCCGGTCTCGGCGACGCCGAGCAGGTCCTTGCCCTGGGTGAGAATGGGAATCGCCTGAACCTGAATGGGGGTCGGCGTTTGATAGTTTTCGGCCTTAAGCGCAAGCCGCAGCGGCTCGGCCAAGCCGAGCGAATCGAAAGAAGGTGTCAAGCAATGTTCCTTGGACGTCCGGCCACGGGCGCATAGACGTGCGGTGCCGTGAGGACGCTTGCCTCACCCCACGCGCTATCTGGGGGCAGACGAAAATCGGGAAATTGTCTCGGGATGAGGCGCCGCAAAAACAGTTGTGGCAGCTTCGCGCGATCGCGAGCAATCAGTGTAGCTGCAACATGGAGATGCGGCCCTGAACTGTCAAGGAGAGATGCCGAACGGCGTTAAATGCCGCACGAAAGGGTTTCCGCAACCCTATCGGCGGGCCTTTGCTGGACGGGAGGGATTGCCGCCGCCACAATTCGTTGTCACGCTAAGGTGACAAAGGGGTTCGCCGTCGCGAACGATCTCCAGCAGAAGGCCTTTCTTAACAATGCTGCACGTGCCGCCGCTCGTTTCGACCCTGACGATTGGCCTCGTGCTCGCCTTCAGCCTCGGCCTCCTTGCCCACCGCCTGAAATTGCCGCCTTTGGTCGGATATCTGATCGCGGGCGTGGCCATCGGCTTCGCGCCCGGGGTGGGCGCCGATCAGAACATCGCCAACCAGCTGGCCGAGGTCGGCGTCATCCTCTTGCTGTTCGGCGTAGGGCTCCATTTTTCGGTGCAAGACCTTCTGTCCGTCCGCGCCATCGCCATTTCCGGCGCCGTCCTTCAGGGGCTCATTGCCACGCCGCTCGGCATGGCCGTCGGCTGGGGGCTCGGCTGGAGCCCCGCCGCCGGCTTTATCTTCGGGCTTGCCTTGTCCGTGGCGAGCACCGTGGTCCTGCTGCGCATGTTGCAGGAACGCCGCCTGATCGACACCGAGCGCGGCAAGATCACTGTCGGCTGGCTGATCGTCCAGGACATTGCCATGGTGCTCGCCCTGGTGCTGCTGCCGGCCCTCACCGGCCTGTTTGAGGGCGAGGCCCCCCCGGACACGGCCACCATGCTGCGCCAGGCGGCCGAGGTCATCGGCAAGCTCGTCATCTTCTCCGTGGCCATGCTGCTCGTCGGCAAGAAGCTGATCCCCATGCTTCTGCATTACGTGGCCCATACCGGCAGCCGCGAGCTGTTCCGGTTGGCTGTGTTGTCAATTGCGCTGGGCTTCGCCTTCCTGGCGGCGGAGCTGTTTGGCGTTTCCCTGGCGCTCGGCGCCTTCTTCGCCGGCATGATGCTGAGTGAATCTCAGTTGAGCCAGCAGGCCGCGACCGAGTCGCTGCCCTTGCGCGACGCCTTCGCGGTGCTGTTCTTCGTCTCCGTGGGCATGCTGTTCCATCCGGCCATCATGGCCGACGCGCCGCTCGCCGTGATCGCCACGGTGCTGATCATCATCGTGGCCAAGTCTGCCGCCGCCTTTCTCGTGGTGCGCGTGTTCAAGCACACGCGCGACGCCGCGTTCGTGATCTCCGTCTCGCTGGCGCAGATCGGCGAGTTCTCCTTCATCCTGGCAAGCCTCGGCATGCGGCTCGGCGTGCTTCCGGCCGAGGGGCGCGACCTCATCATCGCCGGCGCCATCATCTCCATCCTGCTCAACCCGATCCTATTCGCCGCCCTTGATGCCTATTTCGCCCGTCGCGAAAGGGCGGCGGCAGAAGCGGCGGACGCCGCGGCCCCGAGACACGAGATCGCGTCCGAAGAAGAAGAGGCGACGCCGACGCGCGAGCCGATCCGCCCCACGTCCCTCACCGATCACGTTGTGCTGGTGGGTCATGGTCGGGTCGGCAAGTTCATCTCCAAGACGCTGCGCGAGCGCGGCACGCCGCTCTACATTATCGAGGACAATGCCGACGACGTGGCGGATCTTAAGGAGCACGGTATCGAGGCAGTGAACGGCAACGGCGCGGACCCCGAGGTCATTCAGTCCGCCAATCTCCCCGAAGCGCGCTGCCTGCTCGTCGCCATTCCCGATGCCTTCGAGGCGGCCAGGTGGTGCAGCAGGCCCGCGCCCTCAATGCCATCTTGCCGATTATCGCCCGCGCCCACTCCGAAGAGGAGATCGACCATTTGATCAGCCACGGCGCTAACCTCGTGGTCATGGGCGAGCACGAGATCGCCAAGGCCATGATTGGCGACGTCGGCGGCGTTCTCTCGCCGACCAAGTCCGATGGGGAAACCCCGGGTGAACCTGTCGTGGTCGAGATCAGCGGCTCCTCCTCGTAGAACGCGGAACTTCCTTGCATTGAGGACGTTGATTTTCCGGAGCGTGGCGTGCGGTCGCGCGGGAGGATGATTCATGAGCGACAGGGCGAATGTTTACGGCGACCAGGCCTTTGCTGCTGCTGCGGCGGAGTTTCTGCGAGTCGACACGGCCGCCATCAGCGACGAGGAGCGGCTGGCCCAGGCGAAATGGCTCGCCAATCTCATGGACAGCAATTTCTCCATCCCCGGCACGCCCATGCGTTTCGGTTGGGACTCCGTGCTTGGGCTTTTTCCGGGAGTCGGCGATGCCGTCACCGGCGCCATCTCACTCATGATCGTGCATCACGCTTGGCAGACCAAGGCATCGCCGCTTGTGCTTGGCCGCATGCTCGGCAATGTCGCTATTGACTTCGTCATCGGCTTGATCCCGATCGTCGGGGACTTCTTCGACTTTGCCTTCAAAGCAAACCGCAAGAACGCACGCTTGCTGGAACGCCATCTTGAGCGTCGGGTCGAGAAAGAGCGCGCCGGTCGCGCACGCTTACCCCACGTTTAGGACCCGATCGGGCAATCAGCGGAGGGACCATTCATGCCGCGAAGAACGACCGAAGCGTTGAGAGTCTTGCTCCTGTCCACGCCGCTGCTTGGCCTTACGGTCGGCACTGCGGCAGCGGAAAGCGAGAGCGTCGGCTCTTGGGAGATCGAGGCGGTCTACAAGAACGATGAATTCGACCGTTGCGCCATCAGCCGAACCCTCGACGACGATATCGCCGTCACCTTCGTGCGAACCGGGGAGGGACTGTCGCTCATGCTGTCCTCGCCGAATTGGAAGCTCGAGACCGGCAAGAACTATCCCGTCACCATGAAGCTCGGCCCGCAAAGCTGGGACCGGGAAGTCGCCGCCGAGGCAAGCTCGGTGTCCATGGACGTGGGCGATGCGAAATTCGTCTCCGGCCTGCGGGCGGCGAACGCGCTCAATGTGGTGGCCGCTGGTGCCACCATCGAGGTGCCGCTCGATGGAAGTTCGGCCGCCTTCGAGCGTCTCGAACAATGCGTCGAGAAGAATGAAAGGGCGGTCGAGACCAACCCTTTTGTGGTCCCGGCGCGTCGGCCATAGCCGGCGGGCCGGAGGGCGAAGCCCCGAAGTGCAAGCAGGAAGCGGACGCCACGCCGAGCGAAGGGACGACCGGTGCGCTCGCCACAGCGACCGGCGACGTGCCGCCGCCGCCCGAGGCGAAGCCCGAAGCGGCCCGGTGGATCCGGTTGCCGAGCCGGCACCCAAAAAGTCGACATCGTCCGGCAAGTCCGCGAAGCGTGCGTTCAAGCGTGAGGTCGGCCGCTGCGCCGGTTCTTCAGCGACTAGGACAGGCCTCAGCCCTCGCCGGCCAGCGCGTCGGCCTCTTCGTCGGTGACACGCGGCTGCGTGTCAGAAAGCCGCAACCCCTCGGGCGCTTCCAAGGAGAAGCCCGAGCCGCGCCCCGGCACCACGTCGATGATGAGCTGGGTGTGCTTCCAGTAGTCGAATTGGTCGGCGCTCATAAAGAACGGGCTGCCGCCGATCTCGCCGAGACGCACGTCGCTGCCGCCGACCTTGAACTCGTCCGCCGGGTAGCACATGGGCGCGGAGCCGTCGCAGCATCCGCCCGACTGATGAAACATCAGCGGCCCGTGCTGCTTCTTCAGCGTCTCGATCAGATCGAGCGCCGCGTCCGTCGCCAGAACCCTATCGACCATCGGTCCGGTCTCCTTCGTCAAGCGCGTCGTGTGTTGCGGGACGAATTGTACCGCGCCTTTGCAGCCAATGGAAAACTGTCCAGCAGATGGCGGCCCAGGCGGCTCCGAGGCACCAGCCGGCCAGCACGTCCGTCGGGTAATGCACCCCGAGATAGACGCGGGTGAGACCGACGATCACGGTGATGAAGATGGCAAGCCCGAGGAAGAACACCTTCAGCCGCCGGGAGTCGTGCATGCCGGCGAGAAGCGCGCCGATCGTGAGATAGGTTACGGCGGAGAGCATGGCGTGACCGCTGGGAAAGCTCGGCGAGAAGACCTGAGCCGCGTGGGCCACGAGGTCCGGCCGCGGCCGAGCGAAGCTGTGCTTCAGAACGTTGCTCAGGAGCATCCCGCCCAAGACGGACGCGAGCACCCAGAGGGCCGCTCCCGAGCGCTTGACGAGAAGCAGATAAGCAATTGCCGCCACGACGACGATGCCGAGCACCGAATAGCTGCCGAGCGCGGTGACGTCGCGGGCTGCTTCCTCCAGCCACGCCGGGCCGAGCGGATCGGCGTGATCGGCCGGGTTTCGCAAGGCAAGCAGCACCGCCCGGTCGAACCAGGTGGTGTCGCCTTCGCGACCTCCTCGGCGATTTGCCCGAAGACAAGAAGCAGCAGCCCGGCGAGGAACACCCCGCCGAGCAGCCAAAGTTCTGGCCGGTTGCGCCAAGCCCAGGCGACAAGGCCGGCTCGGTCTTTGGCGCTTTCGCCGCTTTCCTCAGTCACGCCGCTCCTAGAAGAACCCGAGCGCTTTGGGGCTGTAGCTCACCAGCACGTTCTTGGTCTGCTGGTAGTGGTCGAGCATCATCTTGTGGTTCTCGCGTCCGATGCCCGAACTTCTTATAGCCGCCAAAGCCGCGTGCGCCGGATAGAGGTGGTAGCAATTGGTCCACACGCGTCCGGCCTGGATGCCGCGACCGAAGCGATAGGCCCGGTTGATGTCGCGGGTCCACACGCCGGAGCCGAGCCCGTAAAGCGTGTCGTTGGCGATCTCGAGCGCTTCGTCCTCGTCCTCGAAGGTGGTGACCGACAGCACGGGCCCGAAGATCTCCTCCTGGAAGATGCGCATCTTGTTGTGGCCCTCGAACACCGTGGGCTTCACGTAGTAGCCCTCGGAGAGGTCGCCTTCGAGCACGTTGCGCGCGCCGCCGGTCAGCACCTTGGCGCCTTCCTTCTGGCCGATATCGATATAAGAGAGGATCTTCTCCAGCTGATCGTTGGAGGCCTGGGCGCCGATCATGGTGCTGGCCTCGAGCGGGTTGCCTTGCTTGACCCGGTTCACCCGGGCGATGGCCTTCTCCATGAAGCGGTCGTAGATCGACTTCTGCACCAGCGCGCGCGACGGACAGGTGCACACCTCGCCCTGGTTCAGCGCGAACATGGCGAAGCCTTCGAGCGCCTTGTCGAAGAAGTCGTCGTCCTCCGCCATGACGTCGTCGAAGAAAATGTTCGGCGACTTGCCGCCAAGCTCGAGCGTCACCGGGATCAAGTTCTCGGAGGCATACTGCATGATGAGGCGGCCGGTGGTGGTCTCGCCGGTGAACGCGATCTTGGCGATGCGCTTGTTCTGGGCGAGCGGCTTGCCGGCTTCGACGCCGAAGCCGTTGATCACGTTCAGCACGCCGGCGGGCAGGATGTCGCCGATGACGTCCATCAACACCATGATCGACATCGGTGTCTGCTCGGCGGGTTTCATCACGATGCAATTGCCTGCCGCGAGCGCCGGCGCCAGCTTCCAGCAGGCCATGAGGATCGGGAAATTCCACGGAATGATCTGGCCGACCACGCCCAGCGGCTCATGGTAGTGGTAGGCGACAGTGTCGTGATCGATCTCGCTGAGGCTTCCTTCCTGCGCGCGAATGCACCCCGCGAAATAGCGGAAATGGTCGATGGCCAGCGGAATGTCGGCCATGCGCGTCTCGCGGATCGGCTTGCCGTTGTCGATGGTCTCCACCGTCGCCAGCAGCACCAGGTTCTCCTGCATGCGGTCGGCGATCTTGTTGAGGAACATGGAGCGCTCGGTCGGCGACGTCCTGCCCCAGGCATCTTTCGCCTTGTGGGCGGCGTCGAGCGCCAGCTCGACATCGGCCGCTTGAGACCGCGCGACCTGGCAGACCGGCTTGCCGGTGACCGGGCTGATATTGTCGAAGTAGCGGCCGTCGGTGGGCGCGACCCAGTCGCCGCCGATGAAGTTGTCGTAGCGGGTCCGCAGGGCGACCTGCGAGTTCAAAGTCTCGATCACCTGATGAAGCATGGGAACCTCCCTAAAGGCTAGGCTTATTGGCTTATTTCCGCCGATTTTCGAGCCTGTCCGCGCCCTTCAAGCAAGGGCCGGCGGGCCCTGGAACGATGTGTCCTTGGCTCGCGGAGGAGCCTATGCGGAGCGCGTATCGGGGGAAATTGTACTTTGGACCAAAGGGTGAGGGAAAGAAAAAGCAAAAGAAAAAGCCGCCCCGGGAGGGGCGGCTCAAGTTGGGATTAGGCTTTTAGTTTGGGTGGAGAATTAGAAGAAAATGATGCCGCCAAGCTGGAACAGGTCCCAGTTCTCGAAATCCTGACGGACCGACGAGTTGACCCCGTTCACGTTGGTGCCGACGAAGTCGACATCGGCATCTTGGTGCTGCCAGCGCGCGAACAGGTGCATCGCCGCGGAGTCGATCTCCTGCACGACGCCCAGTCCGAAACGCTCCATCTCGGAGCCGTTGACGGCGACCGTGTTTGCCGCGTTGCCGCCGCAGAAGGCGCCAACGCCGGTGCCGAGACCGAAGCCGCCGGCGGCGCAGATATCCGCGCCGACCAGGGATGCGTACTGGTCGTCATACCGCGCCCACTCGCCGTAGAGGATCGTGGCGCCCAGCGGATTCCAGGTCCGCTTGATGAAAGGCTTCAGATACCAAGCGTCGGTCGTCGGCGCACCGGCCGCGTCCTCGTTCTGGTACATGCCGTAGAGGCCAAGCCCGGTTGGAACGTGCATGACGGTCGCGCCGGCTTGGTTGATGTCGGACTGGGTGCTCGTAAACACCGCGGTCTCGACCCAGGTGTAGGAGTAGGCCGCGGAGACTTTGAAGTCGCCCCAGTCGCCGTTATAGAACGCGGCGATATCCCAGAAGTTGTTGCTGGATGAGGGTATGACGCCGGCACCGGAAAACCTATTGGTGCCGTACGAGGTCTCGACCCGGAAGCCGCCGAAGGTCGGCGTGTCGTAGCGGACGGCCGGCTGCGCCGCGCCCCAGCAATCGACGCCGATGCCGGCCCCAAGCGCGTTGCAGCTTAGGAAGCTCGTCCAGGTCAGTGCGGCCAATCCGTTGTTGCCGGATGGCCGCAGGAAGAAGCCCGGGCCCTCGAACCATGGACCGTTGGACTCGATCACCGTGCCCGAAATGTCGGCGAGAACGGCGGCATTGTCCGAGGCGGGGCTCAGAGTGCCCCAGTTCAACGTGCCCCAGGTGTCGCTCTTGACGTAGATATACGAATAAAGCGTGCTGACGTTGTTGTTCACCAAGTCGTTAACCTGGTTGGCGGCGAAGCCGAACACATCGGCCGGAGCAGGATGGTCAGGTTGTAGCCGCCGGACCAGCCCGGAGCGATCGTCGCGCTGCCGCTGATATTGAGGCGGCTACCCAGGTCATAGTCCTTGTCGCCCACCGCGAAGTTGCCGCCGCCGCCGTCGTCCCACCAGTTCATGGTCTTTACGACCCAACCGGAAACGGTCACGGTGACTTTTTTGTTGCCCTTGCGGACGGTCGTTGCTTCAAGCTCCGCCACCCGCTCCTCGAGATCTGCGCAGCAGTCGCCGCCCAGATCCGCCGCTTTGGCCGGCGTGCTCATGGCGTAGCCACCGAGCGTCAAACCAAGCGCGGCGGCAGTCGCAATACGGCTGTATGATTTGTTCGGTCCCCCGAGCATGTCCATTCCCCTGCTAATCTTGCCCGCGCCTGGCGCGAGCGCTTCCCTGAAGGGCTTCGCACGGTCGTTTGGTGCCGCGCGTAGCCTACTTCGCAGACTACCGAGGCGAACCGCAGGGTGATATTCTACTTTGGATCAATGGCACGAAGTGCCCCCCGAACCCTCGCAGGTCCGCTGACCTGAATCAGAAGAAAATGAAACGTGTTTGGGGTCGTGGGAGAAAACGCGTGCAGTGCGGGGCTCGAGCAAAGCGTCATGCCTGCGGTGTCCAAACAGCTTGGACAAGCGCGGAGTCGCCGGAGGCTGCCGTCTCCGAGCTTGCTCGCCTCATCGACCGGGAGAATCTCGGCCAGCTCCTTGTCTTTTTCTCACAGCGCTATGCGGCAGAGCCTCTGTGTGCGGCCTTTGCGCAGCAGTTCGATGGACTTCCGATTGCGGGCTGCAGCACAGCCGGGGAAATCACGCCCGCGGGCTTCGGCGACGGCAGCGTTCTGGTCGTGGCTTTCCCCAGGAACGATTTCAACTTCGTCAGCGAGATCATTCCCGATGTACGCGGCCTCACCGTGGAGAGGGGAACAGAGGCCGTACGATCCTTGCGGGCCGGGCTCGATCGTCTTGGCGGTGGCCGCTATGCAAATCGATTCGCGGTGTCGCTCATCGACGGTCTGTCCAATGGCGAGGAGGTCATCGTATCGGCGATTGGCTGGGCCCTTGATGACATTCCGCTGGTCGGCGGATCGGCCGGCGACGGTCTCGCGCTGACGGGAACGAGCCTTCTTCATGATGGAAACGTCTATCACGACGCGGCATTGCTCCTCCTCGTTGAGACCAATCACCCTGTGTGCAGCTTCAATCACGATCACTTCGAGCCCACCGGTACGAAGTTGGTGGTGACCGCGTCCGACGCGGAAAGCCGAACCGTGTTCGAGCTGAACGCGGAACCGGCGGCCCTCGAATATGCAAACGCCGTGGGTGTGGAGCCGAGCTCCTTGGCGCCCATGAGCTTTGCGGCGCATCCCGTGATCGTGCGCATTGGCGGCGACTACTACTGCCGGTCGATTCAACGTGTGAACCCGGACAATTCGCTCTCCTTCTTCTGCGCGATCGATGACGGCGTCGTGCTCACCGTTGCCGAGCCCAAGGATATGGTGAAATCCATGGCTGCCGAGCTCGAACGGCTGGATGCGGCGATCGGCGGTGTTGATCTCGTGCTCGGATTCGAGTGCGTTCTCCGGAGGCTCGATGCTGAGAACCGGCAGGTAAAGCATATGATCAGCGACCTCTACCGGCGCTACAACGTCGCCGGGTTTCATACCTACGGTGAGCAGTTCAACGCGATGCACCTGAACCAGACTTTCACCGGCGTCGCCATCGGCCATCAACGCAATGGCGCCCTGGGGACTTGAAGCATGTCGATCCAATGGGGTGAGGGCGAGCCTTCGACGGAGGAAGATCCGGCTGCCTTGGTGCGGCGGCTGGATAAGCTCAGCAAGATCAACGCGGTTCTGATGGACCGGGTCGAGCGGTCCATGGACCAGCAGGGCAACGCGTTCTCGTTGTTCCAGACAGCGATCGGCTTGGAAGCAAAGGTTCGCTCGCGCACGGAGGAGCTGACGTCCGTCTTGCGCCGGCTCGAAGGGTCCAACGAGGCGTTGGTCGTCGCTAAGGACGAGGCTGAGCGTGCCAATCTCAGCAAGACGCGCTTTCTCGCCGCCGCCAGCCACGACCTGCTGCAGCCGCTGAACGCCGCCCGGCTTTCCATCTCGGTGCTTTCGGAGTTGCAGGCGACTGACGACGCGCGATCTCTTGCGGGTCAAATCGACCAATCGCTTCAGACGATTGAAGATCTCATCAAGACGCTCCTCGACATCTCCAAGCTGGATGCAGGGGTGGTGAAGCCGGAGGTGCGGGCGTTTCCGTTGGACGATGTGCTGTCGATGCTTGAGGCGAGCTTCGCGCCGCAAGCTGCCGCCAAGGGGCTCAAGCTCAAAGTGCGCCCTGCGGGCTACTTGTGCGGAGCGACCCGATGCTGCTCTTGCGGGTGCTGCAAAACCTCGTGTCCAACGCCGTGCGCTACACGGACTCGGGAGGCGTCGTCGTCGGCGTACGGAGGCGAGGGACGCAGTGCTTCATCGACGTCGTCGACACCGGAAGCGGGATTTCGGAGAACGAGCGCGACACGATCTTCGAGGAGTTCTACCGGGGCGCGGCCGCCGCCGGAGGGACGCATACGGGGCTTGGGCTCGGGCTCGCCATCGTGCAGCGCACAGTGCAGGCTCTGGGCCATTCACTCGTCGTCAAGTCGGAGATCGGCAAGGGCTCGACCTTCCGGCTCGACATGCCACATGTGGGCGCCGTGGCACGCGGGGCGCATGCTGCGGCGGAGCAGCCGGTGGGCGCCCAGACGGCGACCGGCGCCATAGTGCTGCTGATCGAGAACGATCGCGACGTTCGGGAGGCTACGGCGCGGCTGCTGGAGCGCTGGTCATGCCGGACCTTCATGGCCCACGGGCTAAACGATATCGCGCCGCTCTTGGCGGAGCTGAAGCGTCCGCCGGATGTCGTTCTGGCCGACTACCATCTCGACGACGGCCAGACGGGGCTCGCGGCCTTGGAAGAAGTGCGCCGGCTCGCCGGTCGTGACATTCCGGCCGTGGTGCTTACGGCGGACCATAGCACTGCGGTCGCCGCCGACGTTCTCGCGGCCGGCTGTGAGCTGATGCACAAGCCGATTAAGCCGGCCGAGCTTCGCGCGCTGATGACCCATCTTCTGGCGCGGCAGGGTAGCGCGCGGGTCTAGTTGCGAGGTTGCGCGGAGTCGCCGCCGAGGATCGTCTCGAAGTCGAGTTGCGCCGTCTCGATCACGGCCTGCGTCCGGCTCACCACGTTGAGCTTGCGCAAGATCTCCGACACATGCGCCTTCACCGTGGTCTCGCTGACGCCGAGTTCGTGAGCGATTTGCTTGTTCAATCGGCCGAGCCGGAGCAGATGGAGCACGCGCAGCTGCGCCGGTGTCAGCTCTGCAAGGCGCGTGGCGATGTCGCTTGAACCCGGTGCCGCGCAAGGCCCCGGCAGAGGCGGCGCCAAGTCATCTGGTATGAACACCGACCCGCTCAGCACTTCGGAAAGCGCCTTCGCCAGCGTCGACTTGTCGACGGATTTGGGGACGAAACCGGCGGCGCCGAGCCGGATCGCCTCGTGCACGATCCTGGGGTCGTCCAAACCGGACACGATCAAGATTGGGATTCGCGGGAATGATGAGCGCAACAGAACCAATCCGTCGAAACCGGAGGTGCCGGGCAAGGAAAGATCAAGCAGAATGATCTCGATCCCGCTTTCGCCGCGAAGGGCATCGCGGGCGGTCTCGATACTGCCGGCTTCGAAGATCTCGCGTCGGCGAGAGCGAACTTGATCGCACCGCGCAGCGCCTCGCGGAACATCGGGTGGTCGTCAACGATCAGGATTCTGGTCATTTTAGCCGCCGGCCGTGATGGCCGCTCCCGACCGTGGAAAGGCCCAAAAAATCCTTATGCCGCAATCCTCCAATAGTATTAGGGGCGATTGCGGCGTGCTAATGGATTTGACGCGAGCCCTCCCGTCTCCCCAGTCGGAACCGGCGCCGCGGGCCCTGCGTTTCGCGTTCGAAACTGTGACCTGGAGGAACTTCCATGGCTGAAGGCACCCGCCAATCGGGGACGAATCCAATCCTCGTCGTTCTTCTTGTTGCCGCCCTGATCGGCGTCGGCGTGCTCGGTTATCTCTATTACCGGCAGCAGCAAGAGGTGGTGAAAATCGACGTGCCCGGATTCGAAGGTTCGATCACCAAGGGCGACGGTGTTGATATCGAAGTCGGCAAGGACAAATAGCGCTCTCAAGTGGCGTTCAAGGGATGAGCACCGCGGCGCCGGTTAAACGGCCCGCGCGCAAATCGTCGAGCGCCGTGTTGGCCTCTGCGAGCTTCATCGGCACGACCGTGGTTTTCACCGGTACCTTCGGCGCGAGCGCAAGAAACGCCCGCGCGTCGTCGCGGGTGAGATTGGCCACCGAACGGATCACGCGCTCTTCCCATAAGATGTCATAGGGGAATTGCGGGATGTCGCTCATATGGATGCCGCCGCAGACCACGACGCCGCCTTTCCGAAGCGCGCGCAGTGCCGCCGGCACCAGCGCTCCGACGGGGGCGAAGATGATCGTCGCGTCGAGCTTGTCCGGCGGCGCTTCGTCGGAGCCTCCAGCCCAGACTGCCCCGAGTGAGCGTGCGAAGTCTTGGGCCTTGGGTATCGCCGGGGCTGGTGAAGGCGTAGATCTCGCACCCCTGATGACGCGCGACCTGCGCAACGATATGGGCCGCCGCACCGAAGCCGTAAATGCCGAGCCGCTTGGTTTCACCTTGCAGCGCGTCGTCTGCCATCTTCAGCGAGCGATAGCCGATCAGTCCGGCACACAAGAGCGGCGCGGCTTCCGCGTCGGTGTAGCCCTCCGGCAGCGTGAAGCAGTAGCGCGCGTCCGCCACCGTGTAGGCGGCATAGCCGCCGTCGATCTGATAGCCGGTGAAGCGCGGGTGATCGCACAGATTCTCGTGGCCGTCGCGGCAGTAGCGGCAGGTGCCATCCGTGTAGCCGAGCCACGGCACGCCGACGCGCTCTCCTATGGCGAACCCGGTCACGCCGGATCCCAGCGCCTCCACCCGCCCGACGATCTCGTGGCCGAGCACCAGAGGCAGCTTGGGCTCGCCGAGTTCCCCGTCATGAATGTGCAAAATCCGTGCGGCACACCCCGCAGCCAGCACCTTGAGCAGGATCTGATTGGGGCC
>NZ_LPWD01000180.1 GCF_001723295.1 Methyloceanibacter marginalis | reverse complement strand
ATTGACCGTGGCGTTGCCCGCGCCGAGATATTGGCAGGTGCGGCACCAGCAGGCCCGCGTGGCGCGGGGCTCCGCCTCTATGCGGAACCGTATTGCACCGCACAAACATCCGCCCGTGATCGCCATATGCCGACTCCTCCCTTCAGAGGCCTGCAAACTGCGCAACAGCAATGACCGGTGCAAGCCCTGGCTTCTGCCCCTTGCCCCGTAATGATCACGCTCTCGTCGCGAAATCGGTACATCCGCCGCGTAAGCCTTAGGGCGGATGCGGAGGTTACAGATGGACGAAAAAACATTGTCTCTGCGCGCGGCCCTGGCGCAGGACCGGCTCGAGGAGTTCGTGCGCCAAGCGCAGGCCCTTGGCGTGACGCTGGATAAGGGCTCGGATTTCGAACGCGCTGGCCCTGCTGATGGTGCGGCGGCGTAAGGATCAGGATGGGCCATCACTGCCGCCCTCCGGCGGCTAGCAGGCAAGCAGCATAAAAATGGCCGGGGCGGAACCCCGGCCATTTTATTGGTGTGGCACGGTCAGCGGCTTGCCGGAAACCCTCTGAACTACCAAAGATGCCTCAGCCTCTGCTACCCGCTACTTGAGCGTAGGCAGCGTGCCGGTAGCGATCGCAACACCTGGGATTTCCACAAGTGCATGAATGCCTGTCTTCAACGGAATCTCTAGGCGGAATATGATCATGGAAAAGGAACTAGCGTGGGAAGTCGTGCGAGTTGCGTTTCGGAGCTCTAGAGAGCTCCAAGAGTTGCTCGCGCTCTTGAAGGACCGCGCAACCCCTGACGACTATCAGGCTCTTGCGCCCCGCGTCGCACAAGGCATCGATGCCATCAATGACGCCTTGCTAAACCCCGTGCTCGCGGCTCATCCAGAACTTTTCGATCGCATCGAAGCGGAGCTCGAAGCTCACGGCCGGATTGACTGAAGGCAAAGCAAAAAGGCCGGGGCGAACCCCGGCCTTTTGTGCAGTCTGGCCCCCGGCTTTCGCTGGGGGAAGGATCGCAGGCCGAAGCCTACATGCCCATGGCCTTGGCCTTGTTGAGCAGCGCCTCGGCCTGGCGGATCGAAGCGATGTCGATCAGACGGCCGTCGAGCGATACCGCGCCCTTGCCCTCTTTCGCCGCCTGCTTCATGGCCTCGACGATGCGCTGGGCCTTGGTCACCTCGGCCTCGGACGGCGTGAACACCTGGTTGGCGAGATCGACCTGGGAGGGATGGATCGCCCACTTGCCCTCGAAGCCGAGCACCGCGCCGCGCTTGGCCGCGGCAAGGTAGCCGTCCGGATCGGAGAAGTCGCCGAAGGGGCCGTCGATCGGACGGAGGCCGTAGGCGCGGCAAGCGACCATCATGCGCGACAGCGCGTAGTGCCAGGGATCGCCCCAATGGTAATCGCGCTTGTCGTTGTCGTCCTTGTCGGTCAGCACGCCGTAATCAGGGTGCGGGCCGCCGATGCCGACGGTGCGCGCGCGGGTCGACGCCGCATAGTCGGCGACGCCGAAGCTCATGGCCTCGGTGCGCGGGCTCGCTTGCGCGATGGCCTCCACATTGGCCATGCCGAGCGCCGTCTCGATGAGGAGCTCGAGGCCGATCTTCTTCTCGTATTTCTTGAACTGCTCGATCTGCGTGACGAGCATGTCGATGGCGTAAACGTCCTGCGGCACGCCGACCTTGGGGATCAGGATCATGTCGAGGCGCGGGCAGTTCTCCAGCACGTCGACGACGTCGCGATACGCATAATGGGTGTCGAGACCGTTGATGCGGATCATCATGGTCTTGTTGCCCCAATCGATATCGTTGAGACCCTGGATGATGTTCTTGCGGGCCTGCTCCTTGTCGTCGGGGGCCACGGCGTCCTCGAGGTCGAGGAAGATGACGTCGGCGCCGCCCTTGGCCGCCTTCTCGAACAGCGACGGATTGGAGCCGGGCACGGCCAGCTCCGAACGGTGAAGGCGCGGAGTCGCCTGCTGGATCAGGGTAAAGCTCATTCTACGGTCCCTCCTGGTTTAACCTGTCGCGCCGAGACCGGCGGCAACGGTGTTGATGGAAAGCAGCAATGCCGATTTGAACGCTTCGCGCTCCTGGTCGTTGTCGCTCGCTCTAAATCGGCGGAGCAGCTCGACCTGCTCCCGGTTGACCTCGTTGATGGTGGGGAGCCTCTCGGCCAGAGAGGCGCGGAATTGTGGGAAGCGCTCCGCGGGCGAGGCGCTTCCGGACACTTTCAGCACCATCTTGGCGGTGAGCGCAAGCTCCTTCTCGATCAGAGCGAAGATGGTATCACGGACCCTCTCGTCGGAAACTAACCCCGCGTAATCGCTGGCAATTTCAAGGTCCACGACGGCCAGAATCTTCTCCACCTCGTCGATGATCAGACGGAACAGCCGGGACTCCTTGAACATCCGGTCAAGGAGGTCCGCGCCCTTGTCGCCGCGCACCTCGAGCATGCTCTGAAGCGCGCTGCCCACCCCGTACCAGCCCGTGATGAGATGCCGGTTCTGGGCCCAGGCGAACACCCAAGGGATCGCCCGCAGGTCCTTGAGCGAGTTCGCGCCGAAGCGCCGCGCCGGACGCGAGCCGATATTGAGCATCGAGATTTCTTCGAGCGGGCTCGCCGCCTGGAAATAGGTGACGAGGTCCGGGTGGGTGATGAGCCCCGTATAGGCGGCCCGGGACGCGCCCGCCAGAGCCTCCATGGCGTCGTCGAACTCGCGGCTCGGCCGAAGCGCCCGCTCCCGTTCCGACTTCAAGGCATGCTCCAACACGGACGATGCGAGCAGCTCCATCTGATAGAGCGACGTGCCCTTGTTGGCGTATTTGTAGGAGACCACCTCGCCCTGCTCGGTGACGCGAAAGCGGCCGCGAATGGAGCCGGCAGGCTGGGCCGCGATGGCGCGGCCGGTGGGCGCACCGCCTCTGCTCACCGAACCGCCGCGGCCGTGGAAGAACGCGATCGCCGTGCCCGTTTCCTCGCCTACAAGGGTGAGGCTGACTTGCGCCTTGGCCAGTTCCCAGTTGGAGGCGACGAAGCCGCCATCCTTGTTGGAGTCGGAATAGCCGATCATCACCTCTTGCAGACCGCCCTGCCAATGGGTGGAGCGGCGGATGAGCGGGATGGCGAGCGCCTCGCGCATGATGGCGGGCGCGGCGCGCAGATCGTCGATGGTCTCGAACAGCGGCACGATGGGCATGGCGCAAATCTCCGTACCCGCCGTGTCGAGGAACAGACCGCCTTCCTTGGCAAGCAGATAGCCGCCGAGAATGTCGTCGACCGAGCGCGTCATCGACAGAATGAACGAGCCGAAGGCATCGCGGTCGAGCCCGCGGCGGATTTCGGCGGCCTGAGCGAACATGGCGATCAGCTCTGTGGTCTCCGCCGGCAGCGCTTCGATCACGCGTTCCGTGGTGAGCGGGCGCGTCAGCTCGTGCAGCAGCCAGGTGCGCCACTCGCGGCTGCCGAGCTCCGGCGGATTGCCTTCCCCATGGCCGGTGCCGGCCCACCACAAGGATTGCAGGGCCTGGGTCGTGCGCGTGGTGTTCTCGCGGAGATCGAGGCGCACGGTCGAGAAGCGGAACAACTCAACGGCACGCCGCACGGGACGCACCAGGTCGGCGGCGATACCGGGGCTGTTCGCCTCTTCCAGCGCGCGTTCCACCAGGCGCAATTCGTGGATCAACTCATCGGCGTGGCGTAATGCGGCGTGCCGAGATCGAGCCTCCTGACCTTCCGCCCGGCGCGTGGTGGCATCGAGCTTGCGCAAGATGCAGGTGAGGAACTGCCGGTAGGGCTCGCCGGGATTGCGCTGGGCGATAATCTGCTGGTCGCCGCTCATGTTGAGGGCATGCTCCAGCTCTTGTCGGAAGCCTTGGGGCACAGGCAGCGCCCGTTCGGTAATCGACAGGGCGCGCGCGAGCGCCACGATGCGCTCCCGATAGTGACGGAGCGCCGCAAGCGCGTTCTGGCGCAGCGTCCAGCCGGTCACGCTCGTGGTGACGTGAGGGTTGCCGTCCCGGTCCGCGCCGATCCACGAGCCGAATTGGAAGAAGGGCGGCAGCTCGAACTGCTGGTCGGGATAGTTGCGCTTGAGCGCGCCGTCGAGCAGCGCCATCATCTCCGGCGCCTTCTCGAACAGCGTCTCGTCGAAGAAATGGAGCCCGCGCAGCACTTCGTGCTCGACCGTGGGTTTCTCCAGATGGAGCTCGCCGGTCATCCAAACGAGCTCGATCTGATCGCGGATGTCGGCGAGGATCGCGCCGCGCTCCCGCTCCGTCCACCGCGCGCCCTCGAGCTCGCGCAGGAGCAGATAGATCTTGCGGTACTTCTCCAGCACCGTGACGCGCTTCGACTCCGTGGGATGCGCGGTGATAACCGGGCGGATACGCAAGGACCGCAAGAGATCCTCGATCTCTTTGGGTGAAATGCCCTCATCCACCGCGTCGGCCAGCACATGGTCGAAAGTGCCGCGCAAGGACTCGCGCCCCCGCTCGCGCTCGATATGGCGGCGGCGGCGCATGGCCGCGTTCTGATCGGCGATGGACAGAAGCTGGAACCAGATGCCCTGGGCCTGCAGGGCCCTCGCCATCAGCTCCGGCGAGAAGCCGGAAATGTTGGCGCCGCCGGCGAACACCGCCTCGAGCTCTGGCTGGTGCCGGCGGACCACGTCCATGAGGAGGTCGAAGAGAATATCGGCGGCATCTCTGGACGAGATTCCACCGATCAGAGGGGGCGCACCCGCCTCGGCCTCAAGCTCCGACTCTCTCAGCTCCTCGTTCATGACAACGCTGGCACTCCGATCGCACCGATCGGCTTTGAGTGGGTCCGGCCGGGCGCCCCCGCCTGCCCGGCATCTTTAGTTATCCCTTGATCGCCAGCACCGCCGCAGAGAAGCGCGGTGGAGCCATATGACTCCACCGGCAACGTTTAGCTTCCGGAAACGGCCGGGCGTGGCCGCCCGGCGCCTCCCTTAAGCCCCAAGCACCTGCGCCACGGTCGAGCCGAACTCGCTCGGATTGGGCGCAACCGTGAGCCCGCACGAACGCATGATCTCGGCCTTCTCGGCGGCGCTGTCGCCGGTTGCCGAGATGATGGCGCCGGCATGGCCCATGCGGCGCCCCTTGGGCGCAGTCAGGCCGGCGACGAAGCCGATGACCGGCTTCGACATGTTGTCCTTGATCCAGGCGGAGGCTTCGGCTTCCTGCGGGCCGCCGATCTCGCCGATCATCAGCACGGCTGCGGTCTCCGGATCTTCCTCGAACAGGGCGAGGTGATCCAGGAAGGACGAGCCGTTGATCGGGTCGCCGCCGATGCCGACGGAGGTCGAGATGCCGATCCCGTGCGCCTTCATCTGCGCGGCCGCCTCGTAGCCGAGCGTACCGGAACGCGAGATCACGCCGACCTTGCCTTGCAGATAGATATGTCCCGGCATGATGCCGAGCATGGCCTTGCCCGGGCTGATGATGCCCGCGCAGTTCGGGCCGACCATCATGGTCCGCTGGTCGCGCGGATAGCGCATCAAATAGCGCTTCACCCGCATCATGTCCTGCGCCGGAATGCCGTCGGTGATCGAGCACACGAGCTTGATGCCCGCATCCGCCGATTCCATGATGGCGTCGGAGCAGAAAGCTGGCGCCACGAAGGTGATGGAGCTTTCCGCGCCCGTCTCCTTGACGGCTTCCTTCACGGTGTTGAACAGCGGGCGGTCGAGATGCCGGCCGCCACCCTTGCCCGGCGTCACGCCGCCGACCACGTTGGTGCCGTACTCGATCATCTCCTTCGCGTGGAAGGTGCCTTTGTCGCCGGTCATGCCCTGGACGATCACCGGTGTTTTTTCGTCGATCAGAATGCTCATTACGTTTTTTCTCCGATGACCTGCTTTACGCCGCCCGCAACTTGCCTTGGCACGCCGCCACCGCTTTCTCGGCCGCTTCGGCCAAGGTCTCGGCGGTGATCAGCTTGAGCCCGCTGTCGGCCAGGATCTTGCGGCCCTCTTCGACATTGGTACCCGCCAAGCGCACGACGAGCGGCACCTTGACGTCCAAGTTCCCGCAGGCCTGAACCACGCCCTTGGCCACCCAGTCGCAGCGATTGATGCCGGCGAAGATGTTCACCAGGATGGCTTTCACTTTCTCGTCGGACGCGACGAGCTTCATCGCCGTCTCGATGCGGTCCGGTGAAGCGCCGCCGCCCACGTCGAGGAAGTTCGCCGGCTCGCCGCCTGCGTGCTTGATCATGTCCATGGTCGCCATGGCGAGGCCCGCACCGTTCACGATGCAGCCGATCTCGCCATCGAGACCGATATAGTTGAGGTTGTGCTCCGCGGCCTGCGCCTCGCGCGGATCCTGCTGCGAAGGATCGTGCATGTCGGCCACGTTGTGGCGGCGGAACAGCGCGTTGTCGTCGAACGACATCTTGGCGTCGAGCGCCAGCACGCGATCGTCCTTGGTCACCACCAGCGGATTGATCTCAAGCATCTGGGCGTCGCTATCGCGGAACGCACGATAGGCGTTCATGATCGTCGACACGGCGCTCTGCGCCTGCTTGATGCTCAAGCCGAGCTGGAAGGCGAGCTCGCGCGCCTGGAAGGCCTGAAGGCCGACGGCAGGCTCGACGATAACCTGCAGAATGGCGTCGGGATCGGTCTTGGCGATCTCCTCGATCTCCATGCCGCCCTGCTGCGAGGCGATGACCCGGATACGCTCGGCCTTACGGTCGAGCACGTAGCCGAGATACAGCTCGCGATCGAAGGGCTCGGCCACCTCGATATAGACGCGTTGCACGGGTTTGCCCTCGGGCCCGGTCTGGTGCGTGACCAGACGCTTGCCGAGCATGCCCTGCGCCGCCTCGCGCACCTCGTGATAGGTCTTGCAGATCTTGATGCCGCCGGCCTTGCCGCGCGCACCTGCATGAATCTGCGCCTTGACCGCCCAGCTCCAGCCGCCGAGCTCGGTCGCCGCATACACGGCCTGATCGGGGCTAAAGGCCACGGCGCCTTTCGGCACCGGTACGCCGAAGCTACCCAGAAGTTCTTTCGCTTGATACTCGTGAACGTCCACGTCGTTCCTCCCTTCCTAGTCTCTTCGGCGGGCTATCGTTTGTGTGAGAGCCGGTGCCGATAGGCCTCAGCTCACCTTGCCCTTTACGATGTCATATGCCTTCTCGGTCGCGGCCTCTGCACCGTCAAGAAGGCCCTCTAGTTCGCCCAGCTTAGCGTCCACGAAGCTCTTGTCCGAGATCATTTTCGCATTGATGTAGACATTTAGCGCCGCACTTCGCAGCGCAGCATAAGCCGCCAGCACGCCAACACCGGCGTCGGAAATCACGTTGAGGTTGCCTTTTTCGGAGGCCGTCAACGCCAGATCGATAACCTCCCGCGCCAGGTGGCAGCAACCCATGGGCACTTCGGTGGCTTGCTTCAGGGCCGCCTGGATGGTTTCGGTCCGCGCCGCCTTTTCCGAGTCCGTCTCCTTCGGCATGCCATAGGCCGCCATCACCGTATCGAGGCGCGCACGTCCTCCTGGATCATCCCGGTAAGGCGGTTCCGCAAATCTTCCGCCTTGGCCAGGAGGTCCTTCATTTCGCCCTCGACCTCGGCATATTTCTTTTTGCCGATGGTGAGGTTGCAGACCATGCTGACCAAGGCCGCGCCCATGCCGCCCATGATCGCGGCCGCGCTGCCGCCGCCGGGCGTCGCGCCGCTCGATGCGAGCGCATCGAGGAACGGTTCGATCGCGGTGTCCTTGATCTCGGTCATCTAGGCCATCTTCTTGGCGAGCGCGTAGATCTCCTCCGCGTCGTAGACGCCCTCGGAGCTCTCGAACAGCTTGGCGATGCATTCACGGTGAAGTTTCAGTTTGAGTCCGCCGATACCGAGCGCGCCGAACGCGAGCTTGCCGTTATAGTCCTTGCCCTTGTCGGTCGCCTCGATTCCTTCAACGCCGAGCGGGGGCTGCGCGTTCACGTCGGCCAGAAGCTCGATATTGGGGTTGTTCTCCCAGGCGGACTTGGGCAGCAGCTGCACCCCGATGGCGCCGGCCGAATAGACGATATTAGCGTCCTTGACGGCCGCGGCACGCTCCTCGTCGGTCGCGCCGGCAGCGCCCGAAACCTTGATGCCGAAGCGCTTCCCGATGACCTTGGCGGCTTCTTCCGCGCGCTCCTTGGTGCGCGAGGTGATGGTGACGTCGGCGCCTTCCATGCCGAGGAAGCCCGCGGCGCGCATGCCGACCGGCCCGGTGCCCGCGAGCACGACGGCCTTCTTGCCCTTGAGCGGCATCGCCTTGGCGAGCAGCGCCACCCCGGCCGCCGCCGTCGTGTTCGAGCCGTTGGAATCGAGCATCACCGAAACGCGGAACGGGCCGAAGAAGCTCTTCTTCACCTTCTCGAACAGGCGCCTCGCCTTGGCCATGTTGCCGCCGCCGACGAAGATCGCCGTGTTCTGCTTGTCCTTGCCGCCACGGGTGTAGATGGTCCCGTCGACCAGCGCGCCCACATTGTCGGGCGTCACGTTCGCATAGCCGGTGACGCGGTCGGCGCCGCCGTCATAGCCGACGACCGTGTCGAACACGCTCGGCATCTCGTCGGTATCGAACAGGAACAGCAGTTTCTTCATGGCGGTCGCCCCTAAAAGCTAAACGACGACGTTCTGCGGTTTGTCCGCGACGAACGCCTCGATGTTGTCGATCAGTTGATCGGCCAGGATCTGCATGGCCTCACGGCTCGCCCACGCCACATGCGGCGTGACGATGAAGTTCGGCATGTCGAGATCGAGCAGGATATTGCCTTCCTTCGGCGGCTCTTTGGTGAGCACGTCGAAACCGGCGCCGGCTATCGTGCCGGCCTTCAGCGCCGCGGCCAGCGCCGCCTCGTCGACGAGCCCGCCCCGCGCCGTATTGATGAGGATCGATGTCGGCTTCATCATCTTGAACTCTTTGGCGCCGATCATGTTCTGGGTCTCGGGCGTGAGCGGGCAATGCAGCGTGATGACGTCGCTCTCCTTGAGCACCGTCTCGAGATCCACGAGGCCCTCTTGCGGAAACACGTCATAGGGCAGGATCTTCATGCCGAGACACTTGGCGCGCTTGGCCACTTCCTTGCCGATGGCGCCATAGCCGACAACGCCCATGGTCGACCCGGCGATGTCGCGGATCGGATGATCGAAGAAGCAGAACTGATCGACTTCCGCCCAGCGCCCGTTCTTGACGTCTTGCACATAGGCCAGCAGGTTCCGGCGCAGCGCGAACATCAGCGCGATGACGTGCTCCGGCACGGTGTTGAAGGCGTAGTTGCGGATATTGACGACGGTGATGCCGTTTTTCTTTGCAGTAGGCCTTGTCGACCACGTCGTGCCGGTGGCGGCCACGGCGATCAGCTTCAGCTTGGGCAACTGCTTCAGCACCTCGGCGCGCATCGGCACCTTGTTGATGAGGGCGATGGTCGCGTCCTTGAGGCGGTCGACGATGTCCTCAGGGGTCCAGGTCGACTGGTACTCTGTATAGCTATGCGGAAAGTCCGGCTTGCGTACATTGGCGCCCACCGACTCTCGATCGAGGAAGACGATCGCGTGCTCCACTGAACCTCCCCCTTCTCCTTACCTCCGCGGGGCCACGCCCCACATTGAAACCTCTCCGGAGCAAGGCCGCTCGCGCCGGTCGGCGTCGTCCTGGCCTTGCGTTGAGTGCCGGCCTCTTACTCCGCAGCCAAGCGCTGTTCGCCAACACCTTCACGGAAATGCTCTTGCGCCGCCGCCACGCCCGAACCGGGCACGACCTCGATGCCGACGTCGCGCATGGACATTTCGGCGCCGGCGAGGGCGCCGAGCAGCATCAGCTCGTTAAGGTCGCCGAGATGGCCGATGCGGAACAGCTTGCCCGCCATCTGCGACAGACCGGCGCCGAGCGCCAGGTCGTAGCGGCGATAGGCGCGGTCGATGACATCGGCGCCGTTGAAGCCTTCCGGCACCATGATCGCGCTCACCGTGTCGGAGTACCATTTGGGCTCCTTGGCGCAGAGCGTGAGCCCCCACGCCTCGACCGCGGCGCGCGTGCCGTTGGCCAGATGGCGATGCCGCGCGAACACGTTCTCCAGACCTTCCTCGAACAGGATGGCGAGAGACTCGCGTAAGCCATAGAGCAACGGCAGCGAAGGCGTGTACGGGAAGTAGCCGCCCGGATTGGTGCGGAAATGATCGGCGAAATCGAAATAGGCCTTCGTGCACTTGGCGTCGGCCATCTGCGCCAGAGCCTTCTGACTCACGCAGACAATGCCGAGACCCGCCGGCAGCATCATGCCTTTTTGCGAGCCGGTGATGGCGAGGTCCACGCCCCACTCGTCGAAGCGAAAATCGATGCTGGCGATGGAGCTGACACCGTCCACATAGAGCAGCGCCGGATGACCCGCGGCGTCGATGGCGCGGCGCACCGCGGCGATGTCGGAGGTGACGCCCGTGGCGGTCTCGTTGTGGACCACCATCACGCCCTTGATCTCGTGGGTCTTGTCGGCGCGCAGCGCCTCCTCGATCCGCTCAGGTGAGGCGCCGGTGCCCCATTCTTCCTCCTGCACGATCACCTCGAGCCCATGGCGGCGGGCGAGATCGATCCACAGATGGCTGAACTGGCCGAAGCGCGGGGCGAGCAGCTTGTCGCCGGGCGAGCGGGTATTGGTGAGCGAGGCTTCCCAGGCGCCGGTGCCGCTGGACGGGAAGATGACGACCTGGCCGTCCTTGGTCTGGAAGACCTTCTTCATGTCCTCGTAGAGCGGCAGGGTCAGCTTCGGGAAATCGGACGAGCGATGGTCTTCCATCGGAACGTGCATGGCCCGCAGAATTCGCGCGGGAACATTGGTTGGTCCCGGCACAAATAGAAAGTTACGGCCCGGCCGTCTGGCTCCAGACATGGTGTCCTCTCCTAAGGGATTCTGGGCTGCCTAGGTCCTAGGCGGACCTATGCCTCTCGCTTGGGCAAGGTGGTAGCCTCAGGCCGTGCGCCTGGCAACCCTTTTGCTTGACTAGAACAAACCGCTAATGCGGCCATCCGACGCAAGTTCAATGCTATTGGCGGCCGGCACTCGCGGGAGCCCCGGCATCGTCATGATGTCCCCGCAGATCACCACCACGAATTCCGCGCCGGCCGACAATCTGACCTCCCGGATGGGGATGGTATGACCGAGCGGCACGCCCTTGGCGTCCGGATTGGTGGTGAAGCTGTACTGGGTCTTGGCGACGCAGATCGGGAACTTGCCGAACCCGGCCTTCTCCAGGTCCGCGAACTTGTCGCGCACCGGCTTGGGGGCGGTGATGTCCTCCGCCCCGTAGATCTCCTGGGCGATGGTGCGCGTCTTGTCCCACAGCGACATGTCATCCGGGTAGAGCGGCTGGAAGTCCGACGGCTTGGTGTCGATGGTCTTGACCACGGTCTCCGCCAGATCCTCCGCGCCCGCACCGCCCAGCGCCCAATGATCGGCCATGACGCACTCGGTGCTGGCCGTGGAGCACAAGCGCTTCAAGAGCGCGATCTCGTCGTCGGTGTCGGACGAGAAGCGGTTCGCGGCCACGACCACGGGTACGTTGTATTTGCGCACGTTCTCGATGTGCTTCTCGAGATTGGCGAAGCCCTTCTCCAGCGCCTCGAGGTTCTCTTTCTTGAGATCGTCCTTGGCCACGCCCCCATGCATCTTGAGCGCGCGGATGGTGGCGACGATCACCACGCAATCGGGCTTGAGCCCCGCTTTGCGGCACTTGATGTCGAAGAATTTCTCCGCGCCGAGATCGGCGCCGAAGCCGGCCTCCGTCACCACATAGTCTGAAAGCTTGAGCGCCGCCTTGGTGGCGATCACCGTGTTGCAGCCGTGGGCGATATTGGCGAACGGTCCGCCGTGGATGAAGGCCGGATTGTTCTCGAGCGTCTGCACCAGGTTCGGCGCCAGAGCGTCCTTCAGCAGCGCCGCCCATGCGCCCGCGGCGGACAGCTCTTTCGCAGTTACCGCCTTCTTCTCGCGCGTCTCGCCGACTTGGATCTGCCCTAAACGCCGCTGAAGGTCGGCCAAATCCTTCGCCAGGCAGAAGATGGCCATGACCTCCGGAGCGACCGTGATGTCGAAGCCCGCCTCGCGCGGGAAGCCGTTCGAGACCCCGCCGAGCGAGGTGACGATGGCGCGAAGGGCGCGGTCGTTCATGTCCACGGCGCGGCGCCAACTCACACGGCGCGCATCGATGTCGAGCTTGTTGCCCCAATAGATGTGGTTGTCGATCATCGCCGCGAGCAGGTTGTTGGCCGCGCCGATGGCATGGAAGTCGCCGGTGAAGTGGAGATTGATGTCCTCCATGGGCACCACTTGCGCATAGCCGCCGCCGGCCGCGCCGCCCTTCATGCCGAAACACGGGCCGAGGCTCGGCTCGCGCACGCAAATCATCGCCTTCTTGCCGATCTTATTGAGCGCATCGCCGAGGCCCACAGTGGTCGTGGTCTTGCCCTCGCCGGCGGGTGTCGGCGTGATCGCGGTGACCAAGATCAGCTTGCCGTCGGGCTTGTTCTTGAGGCTGTCGATGTAGTCGAGGGAGACCTTTGCCTTGTAATGGCCGTAAGGGATCAAGTCCTCGGCCTCGATGCCGAGCTTCTCCTTGGCGACATCGAGAATCGGCTGCATGACCGCGGCTTGGCTGATCTCGATATCGGATTTCGGCTTCTTGTGTTGTTCGTTTGAGCCTTCTGGCATTGGACGCTTGCCCCCAGCTTTATTGGTACGCCGGACACCGAAATGCCCGCAAAAAGGAAGGCGCACCGTATTCATTCACTTGCCTTATGGCAATCGTCTGTGCAGGTTTCTGGCGCTACTCAAAAGGGGGGAGTTCGGTAAGCGGATGAGGCCAGAAGACCTACTCAAAGCCATGTTCAAGGCGGGCGTGGACGTCGCGTTGCCGTCGGTTTGCGTGCCCGCCCATCTGCCGCCGAAGCCCAAGGGCCGCACCGTCATTATCGGTGCCGGCAAGGCCTCCGGCGCCATGGCCAAGGCGCTCGAAGACGCGTGGGACGGCCCGCTCGAGGGGCTCGTGGTCACCCGCTACGGCTACCGCCTGCCGACCGACCGTCTCGAAGTGGTCGAGGCCGCCCATCCCGTGCCGGATGCCGCCGGACGCGCGGCCGCGGGACGCATCTTCGAGCTGGTGCAGGGGCTGACCGAGGACGATCTCGTGCTCTGCCTCATCTCCGGCGGCGGTTCGGCGCTCCTGGCGATGCCGGCCGAGGGCATCACGCTGGAGGATAAGCAGGCGGTCAACAAGGCGCTGCTTGCGAGCGGCGCCACCATCTCCGAAATGAACACGGTGCGGAAGCATCTCTCCGCGATCAAAGGCGGCAGGCTCGCGAAGGCCGCCTATCCGGCGCGCGTGGTGGCGCTGATGATCTCCGACGTGCCGGGCGACGATCCCTCGATCATCGCCTCGGGACCCACGGTCCCCGATCCTTCGACCAAGGCGGACGCGATCGGCATCATCGAAAAATACGATCTCGATTTGCCGGCGAATGTCCGGCGCGCCCTTGACGCGGCGGACGAGACGCCGAAGCCGGGCGATCCCTGTTTCGAGCGCGTCGAGAATATCATGATCGCCACGCCGCAGGCCTCGCTCGAAGCCGCGGCCGAAGTCGCGCGCGCAGCCGGGGTAACGCCGGTCATCTTGGGCGACTCGATCGAAGGCGAATCCCGCGACGTGGCGCTGGTCCATGCGGGGATCGCGCGCCAATGCGCCATGCGGGGCCAGCCCGAGAAGCCGCCTTGCGTGCTGATCTCCGGCGGCGAGACCACCATCACGCTCAAAGGCAAGGGCAAGGGCGGGCGCAACACCGAGTTCCTGCTCGCGCTCGCCATCGCACTCGACGGGCTCCCGGACATCTATGCGCTCGCCGGCGATACCGACGGCGTCGACGGCTCGGAGGACAATGCCGGTGCGCTGATCTATCCGGACACCCTGAAGCGCGCGGAAGAAGCCGGCCTGAACCCAAAGGCCATGCTCGCCGACAACGACCCTTACACGTTCTTCCAAGGGATCGGCGATCTGCTCGAGACCGGGCCGACCATGACCAACGTCAACGACCTCCGCGCGATCCTCATACAGAAGAGCTAGGCGGAATCGCGGCAAAGCGGCGGCGAGGTGGTAGAATGAGCCACTCCTATCCTCGCCTTGCTAGGTCTCAGAAATGCGACCAATGAGGCTGCTCAAACCCAAGGAGCCATTCCCGAGTGGCATCCGCTAGGGTCACGCACCCTCGTTGCGGTAGTCTAATTACTCACCCTGACTGGAGACCACACTACCGCCCGGCGCCCGAGGCGCAAGCAATGCAGGTCGCGACGGTGGGATCGGCGCTCAAGCGCTTCGCCGCGATCTCCTCGCCGCAGGAAATGCAGTAGCCGTACTCGCCCTCGTCGATGCGCTTGATGGCGGCTTCGACGCGGCGAACCTCCTCATGGCGCCGCCGCTCCGTCGCCACGGCCAAAGCCTGGCCCTGCATGGCGTCCATGCGCGACAGGCGCCCCACGGAGGTCTGGTCGAGTTCGACGGGCCGGCGGTTGTCCGCCGTGGTCTCGCTGGCGGCATGCAGCGTCTCGAGCCGCTCCACCAGCGCGGCACGACGCGCGGCCAAGTCCGGCGATGCATCTGTCATGCGGGCCCGCTTTGCGTTTGCGCGAGGTAGACAGTCTGGGTGAACGGCCGGTCCTGGAGCGGATTGTGGAACGTTACCGGTTCGGCGCGCGTCTGCGCAAAGACGCCGCCGAGCCGCGCCGTGAGGCGCGTCGGGGCGATCGTTCGACCACAGACCGAACACCCCGCCAGGACGAAGATGCGCGGCAAGCCGGCGAAGCCTTCCGGCCGATAGAAGGATGCGTTCCCCGCATCGAGCAAGGCTTCCGGCGAATGATCGATATCGACCAGGATCGCATCGAATGTCCTCCCCGGCGCCTCCGGATCGAAGCCCGTCTCGGAGCCCGCCAAGGCGAAGAAATCGCCGTGAAGCAATGTGCAGCGCGCATCGTCCGCGAGCGTCCGGCCGAGCGGCAGCAGCCCCTTCTCGTGCCACTCGATCACCGGCTGAAGCGCATCCACCACGATGAGCGAACGCACGTTGTCACTCTCGAGCACGGCCTGAGCCGTGTAGCCGAGGCCAAGCCCGCCGACCACAACATCGCGCGGCTTCCCTTCACCCACGCCGCGAGCCCCAGGCGCGCCAGCGCGATCTCGGACGCGGTGAACAGGCTCGACATCAAGGATTCATCGCCGAGCTTGATCTCGAACACATCCACGTCGAGCTTGAGGTCGCGCCGCCGGCGCAGGCTCAAAGCCCCGATCGGCGTCGGGCAATAGTCGAGCTCTTCGAAAAGGGCGCTCATCTCAAGGACCTTATTGAACGCATCAGTCCAATGCCAAGCCAATCGGCCAAAGGAAATTGTGTGAAGCTCCGCGCTTGATCGGCGCGGCCATGCGCGCAAGGCTAGCGCATGATCCGCGGCGTGCTCCTCGATTTGGCGGGGGTTGTCTATGAGGGCGACCATGTGCTGCCCGGCGCCATCGAGGCGATCGCGCGCTTGCACGCGATGGGCCTGCCGTTGCGCTTCGTGACCAACACCACCACCAAGACCAAACAGGCGCTGCTCGCACGCCTGTCGGGGCTCGGACTGGAGATCACGGGCGAAGAGCTGTTCACGCCGGGCCAGGCCGCGCGGGATTGGCTGGCGAAGCATGACGCCTCGCCCGACCTGCTCGTCCATCCCGATCTGGAAAAAGAGTTCGCCGACATTCCGGAGCGCGAGAAGCGGGCGCTGGTCGTCGGCGATGCGGGCGAGGCCTTCACCTACGACAATCTCAACCGCGCCTTTCGCGCGCTGATCGACGGCGCGGACCTGCTGGCGCTCGCCAAGAACCGCACCTTCAAGGGCGACGACGGGAAGCTCAGCCTCGATGCGGGCGCGTTCGTCACAGCACTCGAATACGCGACCGGGAAAGAGGCGACCGTTCTCGGCAAGCCGTCGCCGGATTTCTTCAGCAGCGCACTC
>NZ_LPWD01000179.1 GCF_001723295.1 Methyloceanibacter marginalis | reverse complement strand
CGCTCGGTGCCCTTCGGGCAGAGGCACTGGCCCTTGTCCACCCTGCCGCCCTTGCAGACGAGCGGCGGCGGGAGTTTCACGCAACGGTAGGCGTAGTCACCAACCTTCTGTCGCTCATAGCCCTTGGAGCAGTAGCACTCGCCGTTCCTGACGGCGCCCCCTGCGCACGTGATCGGCGGCGGGAGCTTCACGCATTCATAGGTGTAAGTCCCGGTCTGTTTACGCTCGGTGCCCTTCGGGCAGAAGCACTGGCCCTTGTCCACTTTGCCACCCTTGCAGACCAGCGGCGGCGGAAGCTTCACGCAACGGTAAGCGTCGGGACCAGTCCTTTCGCGCTCCGTGCCCTGCGGACAGACGCAGTCCCGGCCGACGACGCGACCGCCAGCACAGTCCGGCGGCGGCGGCGCCTTGGCGCAGAAGATGGTCTTGCCGGCGCTCGTAGCCTCCTCAATCTCCCAGCCCTCCGCGCGCAACGCCTTGGCCTTGCCGCGGTCCACCTCCAGCCAGCCCGTGCCGCATTGCGGGGTCGGCTCATCCGGTGGTGCTTCCGGCTCGTCCAGAGGCGCCTCCGGTTCCTCCGGCTGCGAAATCGTGATCGTGCTGGTGTGACGGTCGTTCTCGGGCTTGCGGTCCTTCACGCCCGTATCGGGCCACTGCATCTCCTTGCGGTGGACGATGCGCTTGTGTGGGAAGTCGGTGGGGATCGCAATCGAGAGCTCCAGCTCGGCTGCGTCGCCCGGTTTGAGGCTGAGCTCGTCGGCACGGCATTCGTAAGCGCCCGTGCCGGTCACCTCGCAGACAAGCCCCGCGGTCAGCGACTTGATGCTTTCGACGGACACGGCCGGATCGAGCGTGCCCCTGAGGCCGGCGCTACCCTTGAACAGGCGTCCGCCCCGGTTCTCGATGCTGACATCGAGGGTGCAGGTCTCGCCCAGCTTGCAGGTCGTGCCGCCGAAGGGCGCGAGGTCGGCTGCAAGCACGGGCGTGTCGACGCATGCCGGACCGTCAGTCGCAGGGTTATCGTCACCCGTAAAGCTGGGTCCGGCTATACTCGGCGGTGGTGGCGCATCCCAGTTCAACGTGGCGCAGTTGGTCACCGCGTCGCCCGCGACGGGGTCGGGTAACTTCAGCCGGAGCGTTACCGTCTCGATCGTGCCGGATGGGAAGGGGAAAAGACCTAGAGTGCATCTGACCGTGTCAGCCACGGCCGCCGGCGTACAGAGCCCGCCGCCCAGCGCCGCTTCGAGGACGGCGCCCGCGGGCAGCATATCGGTGAACACCCAAACTCCGCCCGCATCGTTCGGCCCATGATTGGTAAGACTGACCGAATATTCGCAGATGCCGCCTTCGTAGCACTCTTCCGGGCCGGCCTTGGCGATCTCGACGTCGAAGCCGGTCCCTATGAAAGTATTTTCGCAGGACGTGTCAGACTTATCGAAGAAGCCGACAGCGGGGTTGTCGTCCGGCGGCATCCCAAAGAGGCCCCAGGGCAGCGTAGCGCAATTCATCACCGGATCTGCCGGCGCCGGGTCGGGCAGCCCGATAGTCAGGGTAAGGCTGCGCGTCTCGCCGGGATGCAGGACATGAGGACCGCCCAGGAGCGTGCAATCGATCGGCACGGCGGCACCGCAGCCCCAACCGGCGCTGACCCCCACATATACTGAACCGGCGGGCGGAGCGTCCCGTATCACAATCTCGCCGGCATAGTCGTCAGGGCCTTGATTGGTGACGACGACCGTATAGGCACAATTGCTTCCTTCGTCGCAATGGGCCGGTCCACTCTTGTCGACGGAGAGATCGAAGAAGCCGGTCCCGTCGAGAACGTCGACGGTGTGACAATCCTCGTCCACATGGGCATCGGCAACGCCGTCATCAGCGCCCATCGCGGCCCAGTCGATTGCCGCGCAATTCTCGACCGGGGCTCCGGCGATGCCGTCAGGGAGGTGGATCAGAAGGACTAACACATCGGCCGCGCCTGCGGGGAGCGTGAGAGCCCCGCTGGTGCACTGAACCTCCCCATTGTTCTGCACACAGCTCCAACCGAGTGTGTTTGCGACCAGGGACGCGTCGGTCGGCAGCGTGTCGCTGACGGCCAGGACTCCGTTGAATTCCCCTGGGCCGTGATTGGTGACCGTTATTGCGAACAAGCAATCGGCGTTCTCGGTGCATTGGGGGAGCCCGTCTTTTTGCAGGCCGAGATCTAAACCGTCGATCACCGGCGTCTCGATGCAGGTATGGTCGTTGGAGTCGCCGGCGCCGTCGTCCGTGCCCATCTCGAACCAGTCAATGGCGGTGCAGTTCTCGACGTGATCGCCCGCCACGTCTGCGGGTAGCAGAACGACGAGCGTCAAGGTCGCCGAGACGCCGACATTGAGAAGAGCCGGGCCAAGCGTGACGCAGCTGACGACCTGACCGGCGACGTCGCAGTGCCAGCCGGGGGACGCCGCAGCGAGCGTTGCATCCACCGGCATCGTATCGTTGACCGCAAGCGGACCGACATAGGGAACAGCGCCGAGATTGGTGATCTTGACGTTGTAAATGCAGTTCACGCCTTCCTGGCATTGGGCGGGCCCGCTTTTCTCGATGCCGAGATCGGTCTCCAGCACCGGCGGTGGCGGCACCGGCCAGCCGTCAGGCGGCAGGGGCGCAGGATCCCAGCCCGGCTCCGGCGGCAGACCGGGCGGAAATTCTTCACCAGGTGGAAATCCGCCGGGCCCAGCGACCTCCTCCTCTGCGGGCGCTTCGCCGGGCTCACCCTCGGCCGGGATCGGCTGATAGACGGCAACATCGCCAATCCGCGTGGCGCCGCTCTTATCCGGCGCTTCGCCACCGGCATCGAGGTCGATCATGAAAGACCGATCGGGTCCGGTCGCGGGGGTAATCGGTCCGGGCGCGGGTATGGCTTGAATGCGGTGATGGGCTCGAAGGCCTCATAGGGCCGCGCCTCGCGTCCCTGTAACCCGTCGACCGGCGTGGATTGGGTATGCGCGTCGCGCCGGGATCGAAACATGGCCCGCGTGGCGAGCACAGGCCGTCGCCGGTCATCCACACAAAGGCATCGGGCGCGGCCGGATCGATCTCCCAGCCATCGCCATAGCCCAGGCCGAAACTGACACCGCCGGCGGCGCTGCCGCGGAGATAAGGCGGGCCCGCTTCGCTGCGGTCGTAATAGCCGACGTCGTAGCGCCCGGCGCCACGCCAGAAACCCTGATCAGTCAGCTCGTAGCGGAGCACGCGGGCCTCGTGCGGATTGGCAAAGGCATCCTCGGCCGCGAGGCCGAGATTGCGGACACCGCCGCGCTCGGCGAGGAGCATCACATCCTGGTCGCCGGACGCCGGAAAGGCGATATCGGCGACCGGATGGCTGCGCCCGGCGCGGGCAATGGCTTCCGGCGAGCGAAAGAAATCAGGCAGGAAGAACTCGCGGCGTGCACTGGTCGTGTCGAACGCGCCGTCCTTTTTGATGCGCACCGACCAGACCGCGTTGCGTTGGTCGTCCTCGCCGGCGGCAGCGTGATCCGGGTTGCCGAAGCCTTGGCTGCCCCAGATCGCGTAATAGAGCCTCACCTCCTCGGTCGCGGGATCGCGCCGCACGCCCACGCCCCAGACGCGGCGGTGGAAGTCGGCGAAGTTCCAGCAGGACGGCGCGCGCGCGAAGTCGCCGCTCGGGCAATCGTCGGTGCGTGCGCTGGACGCTGGATCGAAGGGGACGGCCGGCAGCGAGCGAAAATCTCCCTGAGCGAGGCCGGAGCCCGCGACATCAAAGAAGACGGAGCGCCCGTCGACGCCATGATCGTAGTGGCCGAGATCGGCGCCGTCGGACGCGCGCAGCCGGTGGATCATGCCGGTCTCGAGGTCGGAGACGTAGAATTGCTCATTCCAGCGGTCGAAAGCGATGTTGCCGAGCGCGGCGCCGGTGTTGCCGCGACCGTCCAGCTTTATGTCTGCGAAGATCTCAGGTTGGTCGTTGTTGGCCCCGTCGAGCTTCCAAATGGTGCCGGGACCTCCATTGAGTCCCCACATGCCTTCCATCCAGCCCGTGTTCTCGGCGTTGCGATGAAGGCCGAAAGCCGATGTCGCGGTCAGATAGATATTAGGAGGATCGGCATCGTCGAGCGTGACGCCGAAGACCTGGCCGACCTGGCCGGCTGTGGCCGCCGAACGCTGCGGTGCGTCTTCCCAACTCGCACCGAGAGGGGATGCGCCGGGCCGGCGTAGATCGACGACCCCGCCAACGGTGCCGCTGGGATCGATAGCCGCGCGTCCGCCCTCGTCGGTGGTGCCTGAAAAACGTGTAACAAACGCCTCGCCGGCTTGCAGGGCGTCTTGCGCACGCGCGACTTCACACAGGGACGCGCCAAGCGCGCCGGCGAGCGCAAAGGCAATGACAATTCGGAGCGACGAGCTGCCCATGGGCGGGTCCAGCGAGGCTCCAGTGCCTCTCAACCGCAGTCTCGCACACTGTCGGCAATTGTGAACGGAAATTCCGCCGGTCCGACATGTTCCTGAGCCAAATGACTGGCCGTGGTTAAATCTCCGAGAACAATCACCCGCGATTTGGTTCGCCGCCGCCCTGACATTACAGGCACCGCAAATTCAAAAGGCCCCGCCGGTGACGGCGGGGCCTAGCTATTACCAGAGAAGTTCTGCAGGGTTATTTTAGCGGCGGCGCCCCGATGGGTTCAACGTAGGAAGCCTTTTGATGGTGGCCGAAGCAACCTCCAAGCCCAACCGTGACCGCGACGGCGATAGCTGCCGCTAGAAGTAAACGCATCTATTTAATTCCCCCATGCTTTGTTAGCCAAGCCCTCAACGTGCAAGGTCTAAGTGGCAATGATGTGGCCCCTTTCTGGCCGAGGCCATCACGATTAGCGAGCAATCGTGCAAGGCACGGCTGAAATACTCATTCGCAGCATCGGATTTATGAGGGAGACATGATCTCGACCGAGCAAGCAAAACAGTACGCTGAGCGCACGAAGCTTCTGCTCGCCGAGGCTGGCGCGATCATCGAGCACGATCACTTCGTATATGACTCGGGCGAACATGGCAGCGGTTGGATCGACAAGGACGTTGTCAATGAAAACACTGACCGGGATGAGGGGCTCTGCAGCATGTTGGCGGAGGTCATACGTGATCTCGGCGCCGAAGTGGTGTGCGGGCCGGCGACCGGTGGTCTGATCGTATCGCAATGGACCGCCCACGCACTGGGAGTCGAGTCGGTCTTTGCTGACCACAGCGATCAGCCCTCCGCGGCTCCCGGCGGACCGCCTCGCGGACCCTTCGTACTGCGGCGCGGCTACAACAAGGTTGTAAACGGCAAACGTGTCGCGGTGGTGGACGATGTCATCAACACCGGTCTTGCCTTGCGGCAAACCGTCGAAGCCGTGCGTGAAAACGGCGGGCAGGTCGTGGGTGCGGCGGCTATTGTCACCCGAGGCAACGCGACACCGGCCGACTGCGGCGTGACGGACCTCAGATACCTCCTAGAGTACAAAATTCCCTCGTGGCCGGCCGCCGGCTGCCCCTTATGCAAGCAAGGCGTCCCAATAAACACGGAGTACGCCCACGGGGCAGAGTTCTTGGCTAAGCAATCGCGGCGAAATCGATAGGACTCCCCTTTTCCTGAGCGAAAACGAGTGGGCTGTTGGCGGCATAGTCACCCATGAGTGGCGGAGGTTCGTAGCTTCGAAGATGATGGGCATTTGCCCCAATTGCCGCTAACCTTAGCAAGCTGGCCCACTCCTCGTGGGTTCGGAGGGGCAATGTGAGGCGTCCAGAACAAAGACTGGTCGTGGTGGAAAATCCGGGTGGCGCCGGACAGTTTGTGGTCGTTTGCGACCACGCCTCCAACCGCATCCCTGACGATTATAAGACGTTCGGATTCGACCCCGAAGCGCTGAAGACACACATTGCGTGGGACCCGGGTGCGCTCGGCGTAGCGCGGCAACTGATGAGGTCCTTGGATGCCCCGCTGATCTGGCCCGATGTTTCCCGTCTGGTGATCGACTGCAATCGGCCGCCGGATTCGGTCACGCTGATCGTCACCGAAAGCGAAGGACGACCCGTACCCGCCAATCAGGGCCTGAGCGACGACGAGCGCAGGCGACGGCTCGCCCACATTCATGCCCCCTACCACGACGCCATCGATGCGTGTCTCACTGAGCGCGCCGATCAAGAGATCGCCATCGTGGCGATCCACTCCTTCACGCCGATCTATCTCGGAGAATTGCGTCCCTGGCAGGTTGGCATCGTGTTCGACGACGATCGGCGGGTTGCCGATCGACTTCTCGACGGCCTCAAAGGCGACGCGAAGCTCACGGTCGGCGCAAACGAGCCCTACTCGCCCGCCGACGAGGTCTATTACACCGTCGCACGCCACGCGCGCCCGCGAGGGCTGCCGGCCGCGATGATCGAAATTCGCAATGACGAAATTGGCGACGAAGAAGGGGAGCAGCGCTGGGCGGAGCGGCTCACATCCCTTTTGGCAAAGGCGCCAGATTCCATTCGGTTTGAATCTTGCATGTGACAATCGCTACCAAGGACGACACCCACACGCGTCGCCGCATCGTGAGCCATGCCTAGTTGGATCAAGCTCTATGTCCAATACGTAGACGCGGCAAACCGCGTTGTCGGTCGTGGAGTTATGTGGCTCGTTATAGTGATGATGGGCGTGCTGCTCTACGCCTCGATCGCGCGCGGCGCCTTCGGCACCTCGCATATCTGGATCATCGAGACGTCGCAAATGATCTTGGCTGCCTATTATTTACTCGGCGGCGGCTACTCCCTTCAGCTCGATTCTCATGTCCGCATGGACCTGCTTTACAGCCGCTGGTCGCCACGAACACAGGCGCGCGTCGATACGGTGACGTCTCTTCTGGTGATCTTCTATCTCATCATTCTTCTGATCGGCGGCCTCTCGAGCACGCAATACGCCATCGAATATAACCAGAAGAACTATTCTTCATGGTCGCCGGTGCTCTGGCCGATCAAGGTCGTGATGTGCACTGGCATCGTCTTGATGCTGCTTCAGATGATCGCTGTGTTCTTCAGGGACCTAGCCAAGGCGCGGGGAGAGCCCCTCGCTGAGGCTCTTCCCGCAGGGAAGCGACTCGCGGGTGAGGGATTGGAATGAGTCACGAGGTCATCGCCCTCCTCATGTTCGCGTCAATGATGCTGTTGCTCCTAACGGGACAACGATTCTTCGGCGTGATCGGCTTCGTGGCGGCAACCTTCGCCCTCATGCTGTGGGGTACCGGCGGCGAGGAGATGCCGTTCAACGCCTCGTTCGTGCTGTTCAATTGGTACCCGATGCTGACGCTGCCCCTGTTTATCTACATGGGCTACATGCTGTCGGAGTCGGGCATTGCCGACGATCTCTACAAGATGTTCCATGTGTGGTTCGGTCCGGTCCCCGGCGGGCTCGCCATCGGCACAATCCTGCTGATGGTGGTGATCGCGGCGATGAACGGGCTGAGCGTGGCGGGCATGGCGATCGGCGCGAGCATCGCGCTGCCCGAATTGCTACGGCGCGGCTACGACAAGGTGATGGTCACCGGGGTAATCCAGGCGGGCAGTTCGCTCGGCATCCTCATCCCCCCGAGCGTCGTGCTGGTCCTCTACGGCCTGATTGCCCGCCAGCCCATGGGCCAGCTTTGGCTGGCGGGGGTGTTCCCCGGGCTGCTGCTCGCCTCGCTGTTCATCGCCTATGTCGCCATCCGCTGTTATCTGCAGCCGAACCTCGGGCCGGTGCTGCCACCCGAAGAACGCCAGGTGAGTTGGGGCGAAAAGATCAAGCTGCTCGGCGCGGGTGTCATCCCCTTCCTGATCTTCTTCTCGATGACGGGCCTCTTCCTCATGGGAAAGACGAGCCTGGTGGAAAGTTCTGCCGTCGGCGCTGCCGGTGCGACGCTGGCCGCCATCTTCAGACGCAAGCTAACATTGAAGGTCTTGGAGGAAACCGTCCGCAAGACACTCGGCATCAGCTGCATGTTTCTGTGGATCATCCTCGCGGCGCTCTGCTTCGGCGCCGTGTTCGACGGCCTCGGTGCGGTGCACGGCCTGCGCTATCTGTTCCTCGATAAATGGGGTCTCGATCCGTGGACCGTCCTCATCATGATGCAGCTCTCCTACCTCATCATGGGGACGTTTCTCGACGATACCGCGATGCTGGTGATCGTGGCGCCGCTCTACGTGCCGATTGTGATTGCGCTCGGTTTCGATCCGATTTGGTACGGCGTGCTCTACACCATCACCTGCCAGATCGCGTACATGACGCCGCCTTTCGGCTATAATTTGTTCTTGATGCGCGCAATGGCGCCGCCGGAAATAACGTTGGCCGATATTTACAAATCAATCGTGCCCTTCGTTCTGGTGATGATCATCGGCTTGGCAATCGTCATGGTGTTTCCGCAAGTCGCACTGTGGTTGCCCAACCAATACTACGCGAAATAAGGCTCTGGAGATGCGGTCTATTTTGAGGTGGTGTGAGAAGGAGTGGTTGCGATGACGATACGAAAGAACATAACCAAGCGTGACTTCATAAAGAATGCAGGCCTGACAACGGCGGCCGCTGCGACTGCCACCGTGGCCTCGCCTTATGTGATAAGGGCGCAAGGCGCGCCAATCAAATGGCGCATGCAGACCTATGCCGGCTCGGCGCTTGGAGAGCATGTGATCAAGCCGTCTATCGAAGCCTTCAACAAGGCGGCGAACGGCGAAATGGTCATCGAGCTCTACTACGCTGATCAGCTCGTACCGCAAGGCGAGTTGTTCCGTTCGGTGCAGAAGGGAACGATCGACGCGGCTCAGAGCGACGACGACTCGGCGGCGGCTCCAGTCGACGTCAAGATCTTCGCGGCCTATTTCCCCTTCGCCTCGCGCTACTCATTGGATGTCCCAGCCTTGTGGGAATGGTGGGGGCTGAGGAAAATCTGGGAGGAGGCGTACGGAGAAGTAGAGGGCGTCACGTGGCTCAGCACCGGGGCCTGGGATCCTTGCAACTTCGGCACGACCAAGCCGATCAAGTCGGTCGCCGACCTCAAGGGCTTGCGCGTGTATATGTTCCCGACAGGCGGCCAGTTCATGCAGCAATTCGGTGTGGTGCCGGTCGCGCTTCCCTACGAGGATGTCGAGGTCGCCATTCAGACCGGGGAGCTTGACGGTGTGTGCTGGTGCGGCATCACCGAGATGTACACCGTAGGTTGGGCGGACGTCCTGAAGTACTATCTGACCAATAATATCTCGGGGGCTTGGGCAGGTTCGTACTTCGTGAACACCGAGAGATGGAACGCGCTCCCGCCCCATCTCCAGGAGCTGTTCAAGCTGTCGATCGACAATTCGCACTACTACCGCGCGCACTGGTATTGGTGGGGAGAGGCGCATTACCGCACCACCGGCGGTAAACTGGAGCTGACCTCGATCCCGGACGCCGAGTGGCAGACGGTCGCGGATGCCGCGGTCAAGTTCTGGGACGAGGCCGCAAAGATCAGCCCCCGCTGCGCCAAGGTCGTGGAGATCCTCAGGAACTACAACGAGACGATGGCAAAGGCAGGCCCTCCCTACCGTTGCGCCTGAGCCTCGTCAGGAAACCTCAAGACCCGCGTAGGCATGGCGCCCGCGCGGGTTCCTTATTATCTTCTGCACCTTTCCACTGCCTCTGAGAACATCCCGGCATGGCTGGCACATTGACGTTACAGGATCTGCGTAAGGCTTGCGATCAGGGTGAGATCGATACTGTCGTAGTCTGCTTTCCCGATATGCAGGGCAGGCTCGTAGGCAAGCGTTTTCATGCCGAGTTTTTCCTCAACGGCGCTTATGAGGAAACCCACGGTTGCGACTACCTGCTTGCCAACGACATCGATATGGAGCCCGTGCCGGGATACGCGGTCGCTAATTGGGAAAAAGGCTACGGCGATTTCGTCATGAAGCCGGATCTCGCAACCCTCCGGCGCATCCCCTGGCTGCCGGCCACCGCCCTCGTCCTCTGCGACGTGCTCGACCATCACCACCACGAGCCGCTCGCTCATAGTCCGCGTGCCATGCTGCGCAAACAGCTTGCCCGGCTTGCCGACAAGGATATGTCGGCCCGCATGGCGTCGGAACTCGAGTTCTATTTGTTCGACGAGACTTACGAGACAGCGCAGGACAAAGGCTGGGGCAACCTCAAAACCACCGGCAGCTATATCCAGGACTATCACGTCTTCCAGACCACCAAGGAAGAAGAGGTGATGCGGGCCATCCGCAACGGTTTGCAGGGAGCGGGCATTCCGGTCGAGAATTCGAAGGGTGAGTGGGGGCCCGGGCAAGAAGAGGTCAACGTTTGCTACGCCGATCCCCTGGCCACGGCCGATTGGCACGTCATTCTAAAAAATGGGTGCAAGGAAATCGCCCATGGGCTCGGCAAGGCTGTGACCTTCATGGCCAAATGGCGCTACGACCTTGCCGGTTCTTCGAGCCATGTCCACGCCTCGCTATGGGATGCAGCCGGCAAGACCCCTCTGTTCCTGGACCCCAAGGGTGAGCACGGCATGTCGGAGCTCATGCGCCATTTCGTGGCGGGGCAACTCGCCCACGCACGCGAGATCACCTGGTTCCTCGCGCCCTATATCAATTCCTACAAGCGCTTTCAGGCGGGGACATTCGCGCCGACCAAGACAGTCTGGTCACTGGACAATCGCACGGCCGGTTTCCGCCTATGCGGCGCCGGGACCAAGAGCATCCGCATTGAGTGCCGCATCGGCGGCGCCGATCTCAATCCCTACCTAGCCCTTGCCGCGCTGCTCGCCGCTGGCCTGGCCGGCATCGAGCAGAAGTTGGCGCTCGAGGCAGCTTATGCGGGTGACGCCTACCAGAGCGAAGCATTGCCGGAGGTGCCGAAGACCTTGCGCGAAGCGACGGAGCTGATGCGGCACTCGGCAATGTTGCGTGCCGCCTTTGGCGATGACGTGATAGATCACTATGTACACAACGCGGAGTGGGAACAGTTCGAGTACGACCGGCGCATTACCGATTGGGAGCTTAGGCGCGGGTTCGAACGGTCGTAGGTTCAGAGGCACGAAATGTCAGAGAGTCTTAAGGTCATCTCGCCCATCGATGGTTCGGTCTATGCCGAGCGGCCAATTGAGAGCGCTGCGGCGATCGATGCCGCGCTATCGGCGGCCCGCGCGGCGCTGCCCCAATGGAAGGCGACGCCCGTTGCCGAGCGCAGCCGTTACATGCTCGCCTTCCTCGACGCCTTGTTGGCGACGAATGACGACATGACCGTCGAACTCGCCTGGCAGATGGGCCGGCCGGTTCGCTACGGCGGCGAGAAAGGCGGCATCGAAGAGCGCACGCGTGCCGTCGTGGCACTGGCAGAACAGGCGCTCAAACCCTACTACCCGCCGGAGAAGGATGGCTTTCGCCGGTACATCACCCGGGAGCCGCTCGGCATCGTTCTCGCCCTTGCCCCATGGAATTATCCCTATCTCACCGCCGTCAACGCGATCGTCCCTGCCCTGCTCGCGGGAAATTCCGTAATCCTAAAACATGCCGCCCAGACGCTGCTTGTCGGGGAGCGGTTCGCCGAGGCCTTTAAGCGCGCAGGGCTACCCAAGGGTCTATTCCAGAATCTCGTGATGTCCCACGCGCAGACCGAGACGCTTATCGGCTCCGGACGCGTCGACCACATCAACTTCACCGGCTCTGTTGCCGGAGGCCGCACCATCGAACGCGCCGCTGGGGGGACATTTGCGTCGCTTGGCCTTGAGCTGGGCGGCAAGGATCCCGCCTATGTGCGCGCAGACGCCAAGCTCGATCATGCCATCGAGAATTTGGTGGACGGATCCTTCTTCAATTCCGGTCAATCCTGTTGCGGGGTCGAGCGCATTTATGTAGACGCGCGGATCTTTGACGACTTCGTCGAGGGGTTTGCCGACCTCACCCGAAAATATGTGGTGGGCAATCCACTTGAGCAGGCGACCACGCTTGGGCCGATGGTGCGAGGCGCCGCGGCCGACGCCGTCCGCAGCCAAATTGACGAGGCGAAGCGCAAGGGCGCTACGGCGCTGATCAACATGAAGGTGGAGGGTGACCGATCTGGCTCACCCTATCTCGCGCCGGAAGTCCTGATCGGTGTCAACCACCAGATGGAGGTGATGCGGGAGGAGAGTTTCGGGCCCGTCGTCGGTATCATGAAGGTGCGCGACGATGAGGAGGCCGTGACGCTGATGAACGACAGTCCTTATGGGCTCACGGCCTCGATCTGGACGCGTGACATGGACCGCGCCGCTGAACTCGGCAACCAGATCGAGACCGGGACGGTCTTTATGAACCGCTGCGACTATCTCGATCCGTATCTCGCCTGGACCGGCGTCAAAGACACAGGTCGCGGCGTCTCGTTGTCGAAATACGGATTTGAAGCACTGACCCAGCCGAAGAGTTTCCATCTTCGCGAAGTCTGACCCGTCCTCGCATCTCGGACACATAATCATGAACGCACCCACCGCCAATTGGAGCTACCCAACGTCCATCCGCTTCGGTCCGGGCCGTATCAGCGAGCTCGCCGATGTTTGCCGGACGGCAGGGATCGACCGCCCCCTACTCGTCACCGACGCCGGTCTCGCCGCGCTTCCAATCACGAAACAGGCGCTAGACCTTTTGGAAGTGGCCGGGCGCCCCGCCGCCATGTTCTCGAACGTGCAGCCCAACCCGGTGGATTCGAACGTCGAGGCTGGCATTGCCGCCTTTCGCGCCGGGAACCATGACGGCGTCGTGGCCTTCGGCGGCGGCTCAGGCCTCGACACCCGGCAAGGTC
>NZ_LPWD01000178.1 GCF_001723295.1 Methyloceanibacter marginalis | reverse complement strand
GGCCCGCGCCCGCTCCGCTATGGTGGCAAATGTCAGGTCCTTTGGCTTCGAGGCGGAGAGTCCGCTGCCGTCAAAGCGCAGAGTGGCACGCAAGGACTTGCGAACCTGCTTTCGGGCGCCGCGGCCTGCCGTCTTGTGCTCGCAGACATCCACGTACACGGTCTTGGCTCGGCCCTTGCGGACGGCCGCAGTCACGCCTTCCTGGATGCATCGATAGAGCGTGAGGTCGCAACCCTCACCGTAGGACTTGGCGAGGTCGCTGACCGTTGCCAGAATTTGCGTCTCGCGGTGGCTTCGTTGAAGCCCACTGAGAAGCTCTTTGATGAGTTGCGTAAGCGAGACCTGTCCTATGGGTCCCGGCCTAAGCTGTTTGAGGATAGACCGGTTCATCGCTTTCAAACGATCCGTGCCGTTCATAATCTCGCCGACATGCTCGCCAATCTCGGCGCCGGGCGGACCGTCCAACCGATCGGAGAATGTCCTGATCGACGACGCGTTTGCGGCAATGCCAAACAGGCAGGCTCCGGCCTCGTCGTGTAGCTCATGAGCGATCTCGCGCCGCACCTGCTCTTGCGTGGAAATGAGCTGGCGATAGAGCTGGCTGTTCTCCTCGCGCGCGCCGTCGAGATTGCCCGCGAGCCCGTTGAAGCGGTCGGTGATGAGGGCGATCTCCTTGACCCGCGAGGGCTTGAGGCGGGTAGCATAGCGGCCGCCCTTGAGGCTCTGCATACCGCGGGCAAGGCTTGCGAGCGGATGCAACACGCGTCCCAGCACCATGTAGAGAATGACGAGCACCGCGAAATTGAGCGTGAGCCAAATGACGGCCAGCGAGGCAAAGTCACGCCACGCCTCGGCGATCTCGTCGGCCGGCTCACCGATGATGATGACTGGATCCGCGCGGCTTGCGGAAACCACCCGGATCGAACGGCCCGATAGATTCGGACCGACCAACGCGGCAAACCATTTTGGCGCCCAGCGGGAGACGTGCTCGCCATGAACCGAGATCGGCGCCATCATGTTGAGCTTGCCGTCCACCATCAGCAGGAGGCGCACATGCCGCAAGCTTCTGAGTTCTTGCGGTAACGTCTCGGACAGTTGATCAAGCCGACCTCGGCTCGCCAAATCCCGGATGGTCGCTTGCGCGAATCCCTGGGCGATCCCGAGCGAGGATTCGATCTCGGCGTGGGTGGCCGAACGCGTATTGAGAATCCAGATGCGCCCGCGACCACGGCCGCCAGAAGATTCACGGCGCCGATAGCAACCAGAAGCTGCGTCCGTACCGATCGACCATGCCACAGGGTGCTCGGGCTGAGCATTTTGGCGATCCGCCACACGCGATTTTTCCCGGGCTTCGGCATGGTTCGAGACGGCTCTAAAATGGGGATATTAGGTAGCCCAGATGGGAAACTTGGGCAAACAAACTTCCCGCGCCGAAATAGGCCCGAGAGCCATCAGGGAGCGAGCAAAAGCAAAGGGGGTGCAGGTCATGCTGCACCCCCTTGCCAACACCGGTTCGCGAGCGGCTGGATCTTCCTGCCCAGATCCCTGTTCCGGAGCGATAATCGACGTTAGCGTTAGTCGGCCGTGATCACGAAGACCTTGAAATCCTTGTCCAGCCGGAAATCGTACTGGCCGGCCTTGCACTTCACGTCCTCGGCCTCGAAAACGCCGGTACCTTCGGTTTCTTTCTCGTAGGTGCCGCCTTCGCAGCCCCAGGCCGCTACGGCCTCTTTGATCTTTGCGACCTCGTCGTCCGTCGGATCGTCGTCGGCGAATGCCGGCGAGACAGCGAACGCCAATGCCGCAGTCGCGATAGCAAGTTTGTTCATTGGGTTAGTCTCCTTCGTTAAAGAGATAAAACGAGACGCACCCACCGAGCGTTTCCCTGGCAGGAAACTTAGCCAATGAGACAGGTCGTATGTAGGAAAATCGGGACGGAATGAATGGCAATATTTTTGCCTGGAAGATTTGGGGCATCTCTTAGCGAACAGGAGAAAAATCAGGGCGGAACGATATGAACGCTCCGCCCCTCGAATGGCCTCACGATAAAATCTGAAACGTAATCACCACTTCATCCTGGCACCCGCCATGACAGTGCGGCCGAGGCCAGGCTTCACGCCGTCCTCACGATCGACGATATACAACTCGTCGGTGAGGTTCTGACCTGAGACATAGAGCACCAGATCGGCGTGGGGCATCAAGCTCTGGGGCACCGTGTAGTTCGCCCGCGCGTTGAGTGTCCACACGCTCGGCACCAAGCCGTTCTCACCCTCCGGATCGCCCTTGAACGGCGTGTTCTGTTCGTCGGTGAAGAACTCTCCACGATAGACCCAACTCACGCTGGCGTTCCACCCCTTCACACTCTCGATGCCGGCGGTCAAATAGGCCACCTCCTGCGACACCTCCGGGATGAGATTACCTACGAGCGAAGTGCCGTCCTCATCGATGCCCTCCGAGATGGTGCCGTCGTTGTAGGTGAAAGTCCCCTCAAGGAATGGATTGAGATCCCCGCCGATAAAGGGCCTCGTGTCGAGGCGTGCATACATTTCGACACCGGGAATCTCGACCTCATCGATATTGGTGTAGACGTTATTGCCGGCCGCGTCGGTCTGCGAGCCCTTGATCTGGAAATCCTGGATCAACTTGTAGAAGCCAGCGACGTCAAACGTCACGCCTTTGATCCCTGTCGAGCGAACGCCGACTGATAGTTGTCGCCGAGCTCGCTGGGCGGCGGGAAGCGGACGTTCGACTCACGCAACACGTTCATGGTCAGACCGCGGTTGTACCCGCCATACATCGTGGTGTGATAGCTGGTCTTAGCCGGCTCCAAGGATTTCGAACCCGCTGAGACAGTCTGCTTGCCGAACAATCCCCACGAGAAGCCAATCCCGGGCAGCACGTGCGTCTCGGTGAAGGATTCACTGAATCCACCCCGGTCGACCTCGAACTCCACGCACTCCTCGCCCTCGAAGAACTCCCGGCCATCGATCACACATTCCTCGAGTTCCTCGCCCTCGCCCTCCTCCTCGGAGCTAACCAGGACATCGCGTGAAATGCGGTAGTGATCGATACGTGCCCCCGGCACGATGCTCAGCGCTTCCGTGACCGGAATAGAACTCTGCAAGAAGAAAGACCAGGCATCCGCCTTGGTGTCCACGTTGAAGACGTAAGTGCCCTGGTCATCTCCGTCCTCCAGGATCTCCCCCTGTTCGCCGAAGAAGTTGGCATTGAAGAATTTATGGTGCTCGTAGCGAACGCCCGCCTGGATGTCCTGCGTAAGACCGAAGAAGAACGGACGGTTGGCGAACTCGGTCTGTAGCGCCGTGCCCACGAAATTGTAGGTACGGAGGCGACCGAGCATCACGCCTTCCGGGATGACAACGTCGTCACCAACGAAGAGCGCGCTGAAATCGTCCTCGGCGTTTGCGGGGTTCGCTCCCTCGAAGTTTTGATAACGGTCGCGCCTATGGTGTTGCCCATAGATTCGGTAGTTCAGTGTCGTATCGGCGTCAAAATAGTAGTTATAGACGCCCTGCAGCAGCACCACGTCGGCATTGTAGGTGTTGTAGATCGAGCCTGGGTTGAAGCAGCTCTTGCAGTGCTTGAAGAAGTTGAAGGCCTCTTCGGCGTTCGCGAAGCCGAGCTCTTCCTCTTCCTCCTCAAGCTCTTCGTCCTCGGCCAGATCGCCTTCCTCCTCCTCGTCGTCATCATCGTCTTCGAGTTCGAGGTTGGCCTCGTCGTAGTTGTCACGCTGGCGGAAATAGACCGCCGACGCCGTGAAATCCGACTTGACGCCCTTCCAACCTAGCGCCGCATAGAAATCGTTGTAGCGCAGCCGCTCGGTATCCCAGGCGCCTTGCGCATTGGCGCCGGTATAGGACACGACGGTGCCCCAGTTGCCCGACGTCAGCCGGTTGTGCACATGCCACTTGGCCGCCGAGCCATCGTCACCGAAGCTGGGGCCATCCGTCGATACCACGCCGCCTTCACCCGAGACCACCGTTTCGTTCGGGCCGAACGGCTGGAAATTGCGGAAGTTGATCGCACCGAAATTGTTGTTCGGGCCGTAGATCACCGACCCGCGCACCACTTCAACCGCCTCGAGACGCTCCGGCGGCGGTACATAGTGCGTGGATGGGTCGGTCCACAAGCTCATATTGATGGGACGCCGTCTCCATCACGAGCACCTTGCGGGAGCGCCGGGGAGGCGAACCACGAACGCCGATACCGCCGTGACGGGCCAAGCCGTCGTCGGCGACGATGTTGCGCCCGGTACGCGCGTCAGAATATCGTTGGTGTTCAGTGGATCCTGCTCGTCGATCTGCTGCCGCGTCACTCGGCTGGCCGCGCTCGAGAAGTCCTGCAAATCGCCTGGTATGATGCCACTGACAGGGTTGATGGGCGATTGGGGCGAATCCATTGCCCGTTCATAGGCAGCCTCGCCACCCGGCGGCCATAGTAGCCAGGCACCGGCTGCGTGATGATGCTGGGGAGAACGATTTCAGGCTCGAGAGGCGGCAAGTCGGCAACGGGTGGCGGAGGCGGAGGCGGCGCGCTCACGACCGGCTGCGGCGCCGGGCGGGGCCGCGGTCGCGGCTCGGGACGGGCTTCCGCTTCGACGGGCGCCGGCGTGGGCTCCGGCTTCGGCTGAATGACCTCGACGGGAGGAACCTCGCCTTCCGGCGGTTCGCCGCCGGCGGGCTGCTCCGTCGCCGTGGCCGCGGCGCCCTCGGCTGCCGGCTCATTTTCGTTCGATTGTGAATAAGCTTCGCCGGGTGCAAAAAAGGCCACACCGAGCGCGAGTGCGCCGCCGAACAAGCGCTTCTTCATATCAGACCCCCCAGTCCTCTGACCCTTGCCTGCGCAAGGGCATCTTCCCTGCTTTTCGCGGGACGATTGCTTTTTGTCAGCGGAAGGAACCCGAAGAGCCGGACTGAGCTCGGTCCACTTAGGTGGAGAGAGTAGACGCTTGCCCCCGAAACTCTTCGCGAATCCCCGCTAATCGTTGCCCCAAGGAAAATAGTAAACAAGAGCTTGCGGGACGCCATGCAAAAGTCACGGGAAAACTTGGCACTCTCCACCAAAGATTGACGGAGAGAACCGTGTCTCCCGAGACTTCCGCGGACGCCCCGAGGGGGTTTCCGTTATCGGCGGGGCGGAGTGCTGTCCGCCCCCGGCTATCTGCCTATGCCGGCTCTAGCGCCGTTCACCACTTGACCCGGGCACCCGCCATGAGGGTGCGGCCGAGGCCGGGCTTCACGCCGTCCTCCCGGTCCGTGATGTAGAGTTCATCCGTCAGGTTTTGGCCCGAGACGAACAAAGCGAAATTCGTGTCGGGGATCGTGTAGTTCGCGCGGGCCGAGAGCAGCCAAACACCCGGCACCTCGCCATTCTCACCCTCGGGATCGCCGCCAAAGGGCGTGTTGTCCTCGTCCGTGAAGAAGGCTCCACGATAGGTCCAGCTCACACTCGCGTTCCAGCCCGACATGCTCTCGATACCGACAGTGAGATAAGCGAACTCGCGCGGCACCTCAGGTACGAAATTGCCGGCCACCGATTCGCCGTCCTCGTTGAAGCCCTCCTCGATCTTGTTGTCGGTCAGCGTGTAGCTGCCCTCGAGGTAGGGGTTCAACGACCAGCCGGTGTAGGGCCGCGAGTCGAGGCGGGAATAGGCCTCGAAGCCGGTGTTGTGGACCTCATCGATCAGCGAGTAGACGTTTATGCCGCCCGCGGTCGTCGTGGCCCCCTTGATCTGATAGTCATCAATGCGCTGGTGGAAACCAGCAACGTCGAACGTTAAGCCTTTCATCGCCGTCGACCGGACACCGAGCTGGAAGTTGTTGCCGAGCTCGTCCCCTGGCGGGAAGGCCGCCTCGCGCAGGACACCCATGGTCAGACCACGATGATAGCCGCCATAGAGGGTGTTGCTGAACGTGGGCTTCTCCATGGTCACCGGCCCTAGCGACTTCGAACCGAAAGTGCTTTGGGCATCCTTGCGGCCAAAACCATAGGCGAAGGCAACACCGGGCAGGACATGGGTCTTCTCGAACGACTCGGTGAAGGGATTGCCGTTGAAGTCCTCGATGATGACGCACTCTTCGCCGCCGAATGCACCTCCCGGGCACTCGTCAAACTCCTCGTCGTCCTCCCCGGGAAGCGCCAGAGTTTCGCGGGTGATGCGGTAGTGATCGACACGCGCTCCCGGCACCACGTTCAGATTGTCGGTGACGGAAATGTCGGTTTGCAAAAACGCAGAGAAGGCGTCCGCCTCGTGCTTCCGATTGAAGAAGGTGAGGCCGTTCGTGTCGAAGCCATCGAGAATACGTCCCTGCTGGCCGAGGATGTTCTGGTCGTTAAATTGATTGTACTCGTACCGAATTCCCATCTGCAGGTCTTGCGACAGGCCGAAAAGGAATTGCCGGTTGGCCAGCTCTGTGCGGAGTTCCGTGCCGAAATTGTTGTACTCGCGCAGCCGGCCTTCCATCACGCCTTCCGGAATGAAGACTTCATCGCCGGCGATGAA
>NZ_LPWD01000177.1 GCF_001723295.1 Methyloceanibacter marginalis | reverse complement strand
GTGGCTTCGCGGTTGGAAGGAGGCGGTCGCCGGCGGCGGGCGGGGAGCATCGTGGTGATGCGCGACGGCGAGACCTGGCGGCTGCCGACCAAGACCCTCGCCGACAAAGAGCAGTCTTTCGAGGAGATCTATTGGTGGCTGCGTGGCCTCGGCGAAGAGACCCAGCGTCAGGCCATCCGCAGGCTTGCCGAGGTGCACCATATTGATCTCTCCGCCCAGTGCCGGGCCATGATCATGTCATGGGATGAGCTCCGCACCACGGCGGCCGATCCCCTGGTGCATATCGGCGCGCACACCAAGGACCACTTCGCTGTCGCAAAATTACCGGAGACAGAGGCCATGGAGCAGATGGTCGGCAGCGCCGACCGCATCGCGCAAGAGGTCGGCAAGCGGCCTGTCCATTTCGCATACCCTTACGGGGATCCGGGAAGTGCCGGGCCCCGCGATTTCGCGCTCGCCAAGAACGCCGGCTTCAAAACGGCCGTCACCACGCGCAAGGGCATGCTGTTTCCGGGGCACAAGGATCACCTGACGGCGCTGCCGCGTGTATCCTTGAACGGCGACTATCAGTCGCTCACCTACACGGCGCTCTATCTGTCCGGTGCCCCGTTCGCGTTGTGGAACGGCTTCCAGCAGGTCAACGCCGCCTGACTGAGGTCAGTCCGGGCGCTGCATCCAGCGGATAAGAAGCCCTGCCGGGATCACCCATAGGAGGCCCGCGACCACGAAATACGCGAGCTGCGCCAAGCTGTGCGCCTCCAAGAGTCGGCCTGAACCGATCGCCGCGGCAGCCCACACATACAGGGCCAAAAACACGAGCAGCGCCACGGTGCCGATCAGCTTGCGGACGCGGCTGCTCATGCCGTGCCCCGCTGCGGCAAAGGGGCAGACGATGGCAGATTGAGTTGGGGGCTTGAGCCCGCTATCACCGCGCTCATGACCGCCGCCGCCGCCCAGAGCGTGAAGAGGCCTTCTGCCGCGCCCGCCATACAGGCCGGGCAGGCGCGGGCCTTGCGCATTTGGCTCGGCGCAATCGCGTTTCTCATCGTTGCCATGATCCTCGTTGGCGGGGCCACGCGGCTCACCGATTCCGGACTTTCCATTACGGAATGGCAGCCCATCCTCGGCGTCATACCGCCTTTATCCGATGCCGATTGGCAAGAGGCGTTCGAGGCCTATAAGCAGATCCCGGAATATTCCCAGATCAATCGCGGCATGAGCCTCGAAGCCTTCAAGTCCATCTATTGGTGGGAATGGGCGCATCGGTTCCTCGGCCGCTTCATCGGGCTCGTGTTCTTCGTGCCGTTCGTCTGTTTTTGGGCTGCGGGCTACATCCCCCGCACGCTGATGCCGAGACTGATCGGACTCTTCGTCCTCGGCGGACTGCAAGGGGCGCTCGGCTGGTACATGGTGAAGAGCGGGCTCGTCGACCGGGTCGATGTGAGTCAGTACCGGCTTGCCGCCCATTTCGGCGTGGCGGTGTTGATCTTCGGTTACACGCTCTGGCTCATCCTCGGGCTCGGGCGGGAAGCCGGAGCGAAGCCCGCGCGCTCGAGTGCGGCCACCGTCGCCGCCGGGCTCGTTCTCGGTCTCATCTTCGTGCAGATGCTTGCCGGGGCGCTCGTGGCCGGCATTGACGGCGGTCTTGGCTTCAACACCTGGCCGCTCATGAACGGGGCCTCAATTCCACGCGGGCTGGGTGAGGCCTCACCCTGGTATCTCAACCTGTTCGAGAATCCCCTCACGGTTCAGTTCAATCACCGCATGCTGGGCTACGCCGTCGTGGTCGTCACGATCCTTCAGGCGGTCTGGCTTGGCATGAGGGACCCGCGCGCGCCGTATGTCGGCAGCGCGGCGACCCTCGCCGTGCTCGCCGTGCTGCAAGCGACGCTCGGGGTATGGACGCTGCTGCTTGCGGTGCCCATCGAGCTCGGCCTGGCGCACCAAGCCGGTGCCATTCTGGTATTTGCCGCCGCGCTCTACCATTTCTGGCTTGCGCTGCACGGGGCGAACCGCGCAGAGGGTCAAACGGCCGCCAGCGCCTGATCGAGATCGGCGATGATGTCGTCGACGCTCTCGAGTCCCACCGAGAGGCGAACCACATCGGCGCCGGCGCCCGCGCGCTCCCGATGCTCGTCCGAAAGCTGCCGGTGCGTCGTCGAGGCGGGATGAATGATGAGGCTCCGCGTGTCGCCGATATTGGCGAGATGACTGAACAGCTGGACATTGCTGACCAGTGCGATACCGGCCTCGTAGCCGTCTTTGAGGCCGAAAGTGAACACGGCACCCGCGCCGGCCGGACAATAGCGCCGGGCCAGCGCATTAAATTTGTTGCCGGGCAGGCCCGCATAATTCACCCAAGCCACCTTGTCGTGACCTTGCAGCCACTCGGCAACTTGCAGCGTGTTGTCGCAATGCCGCTGCATGCGAAGGGGCAGCGTCTCGATGCCGGTGAGGATCAGAAACGCGTTCATCGGCGAGATTGCGGGGCCGAGGTCGCGTAAGCCCAGCACGCGGCAGGCAATGGCGAAGGCGAAATTGCCGAACGTCTCGGCCAGCGTGATGCCGTGATAGCTGGAGCAGGGCGCCGTGAGTGTGGGATAGCGCCCGCTGCCCATCCAATCGAACGTGCCGCAATCGACGATGACGCCGCCGATGGAGTTGCCGTGGCCGCCCAGAAACTTCGTCAATGAATGAACGATGATGTCGGCGCCGTATTCCTTCGGCTTGGTCAGGTAAGGCGTCGCGAGCGTATTGTCGACGATCAACGGTACCCCGGCCTCCTTGGCGACGGCGGCGATCGCTTCGATATCCGTGATGATGCCGCCGGGATTGGCGATCGACTCCACGAAGATCGCGCGCGTCTTCGGGGTGACTTGCGCCCGGAACGAGTCCGCGTCCGTGGTGTCGGCCCATTTCACCGTCCAGTCGAACTTGGCAAAGGCCTGGCCGAACTGGTTGATGGAGCCGCCATAGAGCTGGCGCCCGGCGATGAACTCGTCGCCCGGCTCCATCAGCGTGTGGAGAACGATCACTTGCGCCGCGTGTCCCGATGCGACGGCCAGCGCCGCCGTGCCGCCTTCGAGCGCGGCCATGCGCTCCTCGAGAACCGCCTGGGTGGGGTTCATGATGCGGGTATAGATGTTGCCGAAGGTCTCGAGGTTGAACAGCGCCGCCGCATGGTCCACGTCGTCGAACACGAAAGACGTGGTTTGATAGATCGGCGTCGCCCGCGCGCCGGTTGCAGGGTCGGGCTGCGCGCCGGCGTGAATGGCAAGCGTGTTGAAGCCCGGCTTGCGGTCCTCGGACATTTGCTGACTCCCTAGTCGCTGTTGTTGATCGTGATGATCTCGTATTTGAACCCGTTGCCCTCGCCGAAATCCTGGAACCAGATATTGCGGCCGCCGTCGCCGACCATCAGTCCCTGATAATTCTTGAAGTACTGCTCCGGATCTTGCGCCAGCAGGTTGGCCTTGAGTTTAGGGCCGATGATAGTGTCGTAGTGGCGCAAGAACCATTCCTTTGAGCGGATGGTCTGCTTCGTCTCGCCGAAATAGCGTACGGGGAAATGCAGATGCGCGACGAACCAGTCCTTGTCGTCGGTGCGGATGGCAGCCTGGAGCGCCACGATGACGGCCGTCTCAGGAGCCTGGAAAGCTCCGTCTCCGGGATCGTCCTCGGCGTGCGTGGGGGTGAGCGCCACCATCAAGATCAGCGAGGCAAACACAACGGCGCGCATGTGACCCTCCCTAGTCCGAGGCGCGGAGGGCACGCTGTTGCCCGCCCTTGGGCCCAAGCAGAGGCCTCTTGCTCGAAAGCATGCGCGAGTTGACGCCCGCCCAGCCGATCTCCCCCGAGAGGCGTCCATACTCGATCTTGGGGCAACGGTTCATGACGACCTTGAGTCCGGCTTGCTCGGCCAGCGCCGCCGCTTCATCGTTGCGGACGCCAAGTTGCATCCACACGACCTTGGCGCCGACCCGGATCGCCTCATGCGTGATGGGAAGGGCCGCTTCCGAACTGCGGAAGATATCGACTATCTCGACGGGCCGGCCGATGTCACTAAGGGTGCTGAACGCGAGTTGGCCGAGAATGGTCCTGCCCGCGTGACCCGGATTGACGGGGATCACCTCGAAGTCCTTCGCCAGCAAATACTTCAAGACGAAATAGCTCGGCCGCTGTTCTTTGGGGCTAGCGCCGACCATGGCAACCACCCGATGGCGCACGAGGATGTCGCGAATATAGGCGTCCGGGTAGCTGTCGTGATCCATGGCAGGGGCAAGTGGGGTGGGGGATGATACGCTGCAAGTCAGCGCGGCCAGTTGGGCTCGCGCTTGTCGAGAAAGGCGCCGATCCCTTCTTCGGCCTCGGCATCGAGCATGTTCTCCACCATGACTTGCGCCGCATAGCGATAAGCGTCCTCGAGCGGCATTTCGAGCTGCTTGTAGAAGGCCTCCTTGCCGATCTTGAGCGTGCGGCTCGGCTTATCCGCGATTCGCCGCCCGAACTCGACTGCTTCGTTCACCACGCGATCCGCTTCGACCACGCGGTTCACGAGGCCCATGGCGTGCGCGTCCTGCGCATCGACCATGTCGCCGAGGAGCAGCATCTCCATGGCCCCCTTGCGTGACACGTTGCGGCTGAGCGCCACCATCGGCGTGGAGCAGAAGAGGCCGATATTGACGCCGGGCGTGGCGAAGCGTGCATCGACGCTCGCGATCGCCAGATCGCAGCTCGCCACGAGCTGACAGCCCGCCGCCGTGGCGATGCCGTTTACCGCGGCGATCACCGGCTTCGGAGAGCGCACGATGGCGAGCATCATGTCGGAGCAGGCGCCCATGGTCTCCGCATAGAAGGCGCGGCCTCTATCCTCGTCGTTGCGGTGCGCCGTAAGCTCCTTGAGATCATGCCCGGAGGAGAACGCTGGCCCGGCGCCGGTCAGCACCACCGCCCGCACGGCATCGTTCTCGCCGGCCTCCGTCACCGCCCCATGCAATGCCCCCATGAGGTCCATGGACAGGCAATTGCGCGCGGAGGGCCGGTTGAGGGTCAGAACCCGGACCGCCTCGCGGTCCTCACAGAGCAGGATGTGGCTATCGTCCATTTTCTGGCCTATTCGAGGGGGCTTTCCATGACGCCACCGGCTTACAGGAAAGCCTGCAAAAGACACGCGAATTCAGCAGTCTTTGGCGTGGTACGCGAATACCACATGCTTAAGATACTGATTCATAGACAGAACGCCAATCCACTTGACCGCACCGGGCCGAGCCGTTAGAAGCGCCGATCTTTGTAAGACCTGAAGTGACGCGCACCATGAAAACCTTCTCCGCCACGCCCAAGGATATCGAAAAATCTTGGGTCCTCATCGATGCCGACGGCCTGGTGGTCGGACGTCTTGCGGCGCTCATCGCGACGCGGCTGCGCGGCAAGCACAAGCCCAGTTTCACGCCCCACATGGATGACGGTGACAATATCGTCGTCATCAACGCGGGCAGTGTCGTGTTCACGGGCAATAAGCGCGCCGGCAAGGAATATTTCTGGCACACCGGGTATCCGGGCGGCATCAAGAGCCGCACGGCCGAGAAGATCCTGGACGGCAAGCATCCCGAGCGCGTGCTCCAGAAGGCCGTCGAGCGCATGCTGCCGAGAGGTCCGCTTGCGCGCAAACAGATGAAGAACCTCAAAGTCTACGCAGGGCCCGAGCATCCTCACGAGGCGCAGAACCCCGTGAAGCTCGATGTCGCCGCCCTCAACCCGAAGAACGCAAGGAGCGCTTAAGAGCCATGAGCGAGACGACGACGCTGGAAGATTTGGCTCAACTGAAAGGCGAGGGTGATGCGCCCGCGCCCGAGCGCGTTTACGAGAAGAAGGTCGACGCGCAAGGCCGCGCCTACGCAACGGGTAAGCGGAAGGACGCGGTTGCCCGCGTTTGGGTCAAGCAGGGGCCCGGCACGATCACCGTCAACGGCAAGGACCATACGACCTATTTCGCCCGTCCCGTGCTCCGGATGATTCTGAAGCAGCCGCTCGTGACGGCCGCCCGCGAGGGGCAGTTCGACGTGGTCTGCACCGTGTCCGGCGGCGGGCTCTCGGGCCAGGCCGGCGCCGTTCGCCACGGCATCTCCAAGGCGCTCACGCGCTTCGAGCCGGAGCTGCGCGGCGTACTGAAGAAGGCAGGCTTCCTGACCCGCGATGCGCGTACCGTGGAGCGTAAGAAGTACGGTAAGGCCAAAGCCCGACGTAGCTTCCAGTTCTCCAAGCGCTAGGGCATTCTCTTCAAGAGTCTTCGTCATGCCCGCGCTTGACGCGGGCATCCATGCCGTTGCACCTCATTTTGACGCAACGCCGAATGGAATGGATTGCCGGGTCAACCCCGGCGATGACGGAAAGCATGTGACGCACATGTCAAACAGCAAGTTCATCCGGGCCGCCGTGCTCGCGCCTCAGGCTATACCGGCGCGACCTGATCCGGCTCGCGGCGAGACATCCGAACATCAAGATCACCGCGCTCATCGCCAAGGGCCATGCGGGGCAGATGCTTGCCCAAGTCTTCCCGCATCTGTCGAGCCTCGATGTTCCGAGCCTCGTGACCTCGGATGAGGTGGATTGGGACGAGGTCGACGTCGCCTTTTGCGGGTTGCCCCACGGCACCGCGCACGCAGAGATCGCCAAGCTGCCATCGCGCGTGAAGGTCATCGACATGTCCGCCGACTTCCGCTTACGCGATCTCGGGACCTATGCGGAATGGTATGGCGGCGACCACGGCGCGCCCGAGCTTCTCGAGGGCGCGGTCTACGGGCTCACCGAGCTTTACCGCGACCAGATCGCGTCCGCGCGGCTCGTGGCCTGTCCCGGCTGCTACCCGACAGCCGTGCTGCTCGCGCTCCTGCCGCTCGTGAAGGATGAGCTGATTTTGCCCGAGGACATCATCATCGACGCGAAGTCGGGCGTCTCCGGCGCCGGGCGCTCGCTCAAGCAGAACATCCTCTTCTCCGAAGCGGGCGAAGGGCTTTCCCCGTATGGCATCGGCAGCCATCGCCATGTGCCCGAGATCGAGCAGGAGCTGGGCGAGGCCGCGGGCCAGCCCGTGATCGTGAACTTCACGCCGCATCTCGTGCCCATGACCCGTGGCGAGCTGTGCACCTCCTATGTGCGGCTCACCGGCAAGACGACCGTTGCCGATCTCAGGGCGGCGCTGACGTCGGGCTATGCGGACAGCCCGTTCGTGCGCGTGGTGGAGGAGGGCGTCATCCCCGCCACTCAACACGTGCGCGGCTCGAACTACTGCCATATCGGCGTGTTTGCCGACCGCATCCCGGGCCGCGGCATCGTGGTCTCGGCCATCGACAATCTGGTGAAGGGCTCTGCCGGCCAGGCGCTGCAGAACTTCAATCTGATGCATGGCCTCGACGAAACCACGGCCCTTGAGCAACTCCCGCTGTTTCCCTGAGGCGCGGCTTCGGGCTCTCGACGATTTAAGGAAAAGTTTACGCGTTGAGCCGCTCAATCCATCCCTCTGGTGAGGGTCCGGGGGGGGGGCATGTTCAGCGTATCGCGGCGCGTAAGTCTTGTGCGGGTTGGGGCATTCCTGGCGGCCTGGGGCTTGTTGGCCACTGTCTCTTTCGGGATTGTCAGCAGCCTGATCGGCGACGAGGCCGGCGAGGGCCACACTGAGCTTGCCTGCGCCAAGCAGAAGCTCGAGGCCATGTGGGCCGTTGAATTGCCGGCGGATGCCGAGGTGGTCGGCTCGCTCCCGACCTCGGGGGTGGTCTCTGCCGATTGGGATCTCAAGGAGCTTGGCTGTTCCGGCGCGGTCTATCCGACCGCCAGGCTGAGACTGCACGAGTAGATCTGGCGTCTCGCTACAGCGCCAGCGCCAGAACGGCTTTCGAAAAAGCGCTAGCTCTTGCTCTTCACGAAGGAGCCTGGCGCGTCCTCGATAGGCTTGAGCGGTCCGGCGGCGGGATCGCGCGCCGGAACCTTTTTCGCCGGATTGCTCTGCGAGCCAGGCGCCCAGTCGGGCCACCACGAGCCCGGAGTCTCGGTGGCCTTGCCGATCCACGCCTCCAGTGTTTCGGCCGGCGCTCCGCTCCAATACTGATATTTCTTCTTGGCCGGGGGGTTGACCACGCCGGCGATATGGCCCGAGCCCGCCATGACGTGGCGCACGGGACCGCCGAACAGCTTGCTGCCCTGAAAGACCGAAAGCGCGGGCGCGATGTGGTCCTCACGGGTGAACAGCTCGTAGATCGGGATGTTGATCTTGGACAGGTCCAGCTTGACGCCGCCCAGCTCCATCTCGCCCTTGCTCAGCCGGTTCTCGTGATAGAACTCGCGCAGGTAGAAGGCGTGGTTGGCCGCCGGCAGCCGCGTGGAGTCGGCGTTCCAGAACAATAGGTCGAACGGGAAGGGCTTCTTGCCCAGCAGATAGTTGTTCACCACGTAGGGCCATATCAGGTCGCGCGGCCGCAGCATGTTGAACACCGCCGCCATCCGCGAGCCGTCGAGATAGCCCTGCTCGGCCATCATCTCTTCGAGCGACTTGAGCTGCGTGTCGTCGATGAAGACCAGGAGGTCGCCCGCCGCGCTGAAGTCGACCTGCGCGGTGAGGAAGCTGGCCGAGGCCATGCGGTCGTCGCCTTTGACCGCCGCGTAGGCCAAAGCCGAGGCCAACAGCGTGCCGCCAACGCAATAGCCCAGCATGTTGACGTGATGCAGCCCGAGTTGGCGATTGACGGCTTCGACCGCCGCCAGAATGCCCTCGTTCATGTAGTCCTCGAAGGTCTTCTGGGCGAGCCCGCCATCCGGATTGACCCAGGACACCATGAACACCGTGAAGCCCTGGTCGACCGCGAACTTGACGAAGGATTTCTCCGGCACGAGATCGAGGATGTAATATTTGTTGATCCAGGGCGGCACCATGATCAGCGGCCGCTCATAGACCTCCTCCGTCGTCGGAGAGTACTGGATGAGCTGGATGAGGTCGTTTTGGAAGATGACCTTACCCGGCGTAATGGCGAGATCGCGGCCGACTTCGAATGCCGTCAGATCGGTCTGGGTGATGCGGAGCAGATTCTTCGACTGCTCGAGATCGTGGGCAAGATGCGCCATGCCCCGTACCAGGTTCTCGGCGTTGGTCTCGAGCGTGGCGCGTACCACTTCCGGATTGGTGAAGGGGTAGTTCGACGGCGAGAGCGCCGCCAGCATCTGCTCCAGATAGAACACAGCCTTCTGGCGCGTCCTATCGTCCACCCCCTCGGTGTTCTTGGTGATGTCCGACGCCCACCGCGAGGTGATCAGATAGGCCTGCTTCCAGAAGTCGAAATATTGGCTGTTGGACCAGTCTGGATCCTTGAAGCGGTTGTCGCCGGGCTCCGGCACGACCACCGGCTCGACATCTTCGCCGAGAAAGCGGCGAAAGGAGCGGCCCCACAAATCGGCGTAGCTCTGGAATAGCTCGCCTTGGGCGGCAGCGAGCTTGCTGGGGTCCGAGACCCAGACCCGTGCCACCTCGCCAAGGGTCTTGGCGGCTTCGCCGACCTCGGAGGCCATGCTGTAAGGGCCGTTGCCGTTCGTGGTGCGTTCGGCGAGCGCCGAGAAAACCTTGGTGCTCTGGTCGAAGAGGCGCACCATGTTCCGGGCAAGCTCGTCGATTTGGGTGTTTTCGCAGCCGTCCGCGCCAGTTTGCCCGGCGCTGTCGTTACGCTCCTGCATCGAAAAGTCCTTATTTTACCCCCAACTGACCACGCTTCCGCCAGCTTGCGAAGCGATTGCCTCGCGTTAGCTTCCGCAGCGATCTTCATTGTGCTATGCAATATAAGCGTCAGGCGATGTCAATCGCCAGGGGAAAGTCCACCAGAGCCAACATCTTACCGATGTTCTTGCGATCAGCTTCTTGCCTCGTGGCGATGCTGCCTGTCATTTTGATGGCCGGCTGCGCCGATAGTATGCCCGACGGCACGCGACTCAAACGCTTCACCGAGGTCATCCGGGGCTATGACAACACCCTGACGAAGTCCGAGAAAGAGGCCGCGATCTCGGATCTTCAGAAGGAAAAGGAGCGCCAGCAACAGCAGGTCGGCGAAGACGAGGGCGCGCCAAAAGCCAACTAAATCAACGCTGACCGGCCGGGGCTCCACGCGGGAGCCGCTTGCCGGGCAGCCCTATTTCGTGGTTCAACAGCGGACTCCCTTTTAGAGTCCAATCGGGTGGGGACAACCGTCCGTGCACAACGACTTTCACAGGATCAAGCGGCTGCCGCCGTATGTCTTCGAGCAGGTGAACCGGCTCAAGGCCGAGGCACGCGCCCGCGGCGACGACATCATCGATTTCGGCATGGGCAACCCCGACATGCCGACGCCGCAGCACATTGTCGACAAGCTGGTGGAAACCGTCCGCGACCCGCGCACCAACCGCTATTCCGCGTCCAAAGGCATCGGCGGTTTGCGCCGGGCGCAGGCCAAGTATTACGAGCGCCGCTTCGGCGTGAAGCTGAATCCCGACACCCAAGTCGTGGCGACGCTGGGCTCAAGGAAGGCTTTCGCCAATGTCGCGCAAGCCATCACCGCACCCGGCGACGTGATCCTCGTGCCGAATCCGACCTATCCGATCCACGAGTTCGGCTTCATCATGTCCGGCGGCGTGATCCGCCATCTGCCGGCAAGCACCGACTCACAATTCATGGTGTCGTTGGACAAGGCCGTGCGCCATTCGGTGCCGAAGCCTTCCGCGCTTGTCTTGAACTATCCGGCCAATCCGACGGCGGTCGTCGCCAATCGCGACTTCTATCGCGAGGTCGTCAGCTTCGCCCGGAAGAACGACCTCATCGTGCTGTCCGATCTTGCTTACGCGGAAATCTATTTCGATGGGGATCCGCCGCCTTCCATTCTCGAAATTCCCGGCGCCATCGACATCGCGGTGGAGTTCACGTCGCTGTCGAAGACCTACTCCATGCCGGGGTGGCGCATGGGTTTCGCCGTGGGCAATGAGCGGCTGATCCAGGCGCTCACCCGGGTGAAGTCCTATCTCGACTACGGCGCTTTCACGCCGATCCAGGTAGCCGCGACCGCCGCGCTCAACGGACCGCAAGATTGCATCGACGAGATCCGGGGCATTTACCGCCGCAGGCGCGATTGCCTGGTGGATGCGGTGAGCCGCGCCGGCTGGCCGATCCCGTCGCCGCCCGCGACCATGTTCGCGTGGGCCCCGATCCCCGACATGTTCGCGCATATCGGCTCGCTCGAGTTCTCCAAGCTGCTATTGGAGAGGGCCTCGGTGGCCGTATCGCCCGGCGTCGGCTTCGGAGAATACGGCGAAGGCTATGTGCGCATCGCGCTCGTGGAAAACGAGCAGCGCATCCGTCAGGCCGCGCGCAACATCCGGAAATTCCTCACCGAGTCAGCGAACGCGCTGCACAACGTCATCCCCATTGCCTCTAAGGCCAATCGCACCTTCTGATTTTCCCATGGCGGACGGATTGAAGCTTGGACTGGCCGGTATCGGCACTGTCGGCGGTGGCCTGTTGCGGCTCATCGAGGCGCACGCGGGCGCGTTGGCGGAGCGCGCAGGCCGGCCCATAGAGGTGATCGCCGTCTCGGCACGCAATAAGCGCAAGAAGCGCGATGTGGATCTCTCTGGCGTCCGCTTCGTGCAAGACCCCATCAAGCTCGCCACAGACCCGGAGATCGACGTCTTCGTCGAGCTGATCGGAGGGGAGGAAGGCATTGCCAAAGAGGCGGTAGAGACGGCGCTGCGGGCCGGCAAGCACGTGGTCACCGCCAACAAGGCGCTGCTTGCGCATCACGGGCCAAACCTTGCCGCGCTCGCCGAGAAGCACGGCGTGGCACTGAACTTCGAAGGCGCCGTGGCCGGCGGTATTCCCGTGGTCAAGGTGATCCGTGAAGGCCTGCAAGGCAACGACATTACGCGCGTCTACGGCATCCTCAACGGCACCTGCAACTACATCCTCACACTGATGGAGCGTGAAGGGCGCAGCTTCGCCGACGTGCTGAAGGAGGCGCAAGAGCAAGGCTATGCCGAGGCCGATCCCACGTTCGATGTCGGCGGCTTCGACACCGCGCACAAGCTGGCGCTGCTCACAAGCCTCGCTTTCGGCACGCGCACCAAGTTCGACGCCGTCTACGTGGAGGGCATCGAGACCATCACGCCCGCCGATATCGAGGCGGCGGACGATCTTGGCTATCGCATCAAGTTGCTCGGCGTGGCGCTCAGGACCGACAGTGGCATCGAGCAACGCGTGCATCCGACCATGGTCCCGAAAGATACGGCCATCGCCAATGTCGACGGCGTGTCCAATTGCGTGGCCATCGATGGCGATTTCGTCGGCGATGTCATGCTGATCGGCCCGGGCGCCGGCGGCGGTCCACG
>NZ_LPWD01000176.1 GCF_001723295.1 Methyloceanibacter marginalis | reverse complement strand
CTTCGGCGACCTCCGCGTCTGATCTCGACGAAGTTGCCACATGCGCGTGCTTGGCAAGGGCGGCGCCAGGTCTCAGCCGCGCGAAAGGTCCGACCGTCGCGCCCTCGCCGATGCTCGCCTGCTCAATATGGCAGAAGCCTCTGATGGTGACACCATCCGCGATGCGAACGCCCGGTCCGACGATCACATTCGGCTCGATGGTCACGTCGCGGCCGATCGCGGTGTCAAAACTAAAGAACACCGTCTCGGGCGCCACGAGGGTGGCGCCCTGCGCCATGGCCGCGGCGCGCAGGCGGCGCTGCATGATCTCTTCGGCGACGGCGAGTTCGGCGCGGGAATTCACGCCAAGCACCTCTTCGGCGTTCGACAGCACGACGCGCGCCTGAAGCTCGTCGCCGCGGGCGAGCGCCACTGCGTCGGTGAGATAATATTCGCCGTTGGCGTTGTCGTTGCCGATGCGCGCCAGGAGACCGGTCAGCGTCTCGGCTGCGCGGAAAGCCATGATGCCGGAATTGCACAGGGTCAGCGCGCGCTCTGCCACGCTCGCGTCCTTTTCTTCGCGAATGCCCGCAAGCCGCCCCTTGTCGTCGAAGAGCAAGCGGCCATACCCGGTCGGGTCCGCGGCCTCGAAGCCGATGACCACCAGGTCGGCGCCCGCTTCGAGCTCGCCGAGCACGGCCTTGAGCGTCTCGGCGCGCAGAAGCGGGGTGTCGCCGTAGAGCACGAGCACGGGCCCTTTCGCGCCCTCGAACGCAGGCGCGGCTGCCTTGACCGCGTCCGCGGTTCCGAGCTGCTCCGGCTGCACGAACACTTGCGCCTTGGGGTCGACCGCAAGCCCCGCTTCGCCCACCGCCTCCATGTCCGGGCCAACGACGAGCCCGGCGCGGCCGATCGCGGCGCCGGAGGCCGCGCGCAGCACATGGGCGAGCATGGGCGCACCCGCCAGGCGGTGGAGCACCTTGGGCAGGTCCGATTTCATGCGCGTGCCCTTGCCGGCGGCAAGGATGATGGCGAGAGCTGGGTCATGCTGTCCCGATAATTTTTTCCCGCTCGGTCGAAGATCGCATCTTCGTACCAACTTTCCTTAAACGCGCCCTATCTAGTCCAAAGCGCGCCCGAGGGCCACCGCCCTGGCCCCATCAAGCCCCACGGGAAAATTGACCATACGGATGAAGTGAGTAATCTCGCTGAAGAGCGGCGGGACAATCTGACTCCAAGCCACATTCAGGTCGCTTTTGCGACCAAACCTCGCATTCGGAAGGTCGAATCCCATGGCAAAGCGGCGCACAGGCGGGCGGGGCGGAGCGCGGAACGTTTTCGCGGTCTTGTGGATCGCCCTGGCCGGCCTCTCGGGCTTCTACCTGTTCACCCTCTTCACCGACCCCACGGCGCTTGGCGGTCCGCTCGTCCAACTCAGCGCCGTGAGCGAAGGTCAGGCGCCCGCCGCGGCACCCGCGGCGGCGGAGCCGGC
>NZ_LPWD01000175.1 GCF_001723295.1 Methyloceanibacter marginalis | reverse complement strand
TGTTGATGGCGACGATTCACTTTGGAGTCTTTCATCCCCGCAAGATGCTGGATCGCGCCCGAAATGCCGACGGCGATATAGAGCTCCGGCGCCACCACCTTGCCGGTTTGGCCCACCTGATAATCGTTGGGCATGTAGCCCGAGTCGACGGCGGCGCGCGAAGCGCCGATCGCGGCACCCAGGCGGTCGGCTATCGGCGCGATGAGCTTCTCGAAATTGTCGCCGGACGCCATGCCGCGCCCGCCGGAGATGACCACGCGCGCCGAGGTGAGCTCGGGGCGTTCGCTCTCGGTGATATCGGCGCCGACAAAGCTCGACTGGTCGACGGCATCGGCAACCGGCACAGTCTCGATCTCGGCCGAACCGCCCTCGCCCGTCGCGGCAAAAGCGGTCGTCCGCACGGTGCCGACGATGATCTTGTCGGAAGTCTGCACCGTCTCAAGCGCATTGCCCGCATAGATCGGCCGCACGAACGTGTCCGGCGACTTGACCTCGACGATGTCGGAAATTTGGCCCACATCGAGCAGCGCGGCGATGCGCGGTAACACGTTCTTGCCCATGGTCGTCGCCGACGCCAAGAGCACCGTATAGTTCTCCATCAGCGGCACGATGGTGGCAGCGGTGTCCTCGGCCAAGCGATGCGCGAGATGCGGCGCGTCGGCAAGCAACACCTTGCGCACGCCATCGAGCTTTGCCGCCTCGTCGGCCACAGCCTTGCAGCTCTCGCCGGCGACCAAAATATCGACGTCGCTGCCGAACTCACGCGCAGCGGTGAGCGCCTTCGCCGTGGCGGGCGCCAGCGCCGCGTTGTCGTGCTCCGCCAGCAGCAGCACCGCCATTAGAGCACCCCCGCGTCGTTCTTGAGCTTGTCGACGAGGCTCGGCACGTCGTCCACCTTAATTCCGGCCTCGCGCGCCTTCGGCTCTTCCACGGCCAACACCTTCAGCCGAGGGGCGATATCCACGCCGAGATCCTCAGGCGTGGTCTCGTCGATCGGGTTTCTTCTTGGCCTCATGATGTTGGGGAGCGACGCATAACGCGGCTCGTTGAGGCGCAAATCCGTGGTGATGACCGCAGGCTTGGTGAGTTCGACAGTCTCCAAGCCGCCGTCGACCTCGCGGGTGACCTTCACCTTGTCGCCATCAAGCTCGATCTTCGAGGCGAACGTGCCTTGTGGCACGCCGAGGAGACCAGCAAGCATTTGCCCGGTCTGATTGCAGTCGTCGTCGATCGCCTGCTTGCCAAGGATGATGAGGTCGGGCTTCTCGTTCTCGGCCACGGCCTTCAGAACTTTGGCCACGGCCAGCGGCTCGACGGTCCCGTCGGTTTTGACCAGGATGGCGCGGTCGGCGCCCATCGCAAGGGCCGTGCGCAACGTGTCTTGCGCCTTGGCACTGCCAATGGAGACAGCCACGACCTCGCTCGCCTCGCCCCGCTCTTTGATGCGGATGGCTTCCTCGACGGCGATCTCGCAGAATGGATTCATCGACATTTTCACGTTGGCAAGGTCGACCCCGCTGCCATCGGATTTGACGCGGACCTTGACGTTTGAATCGATGACCCGCTTGACGGGTACCATGATTTTCATGCGGCTTTTTTTTGTTCCCCGCACGGTTGAATTAGCCCCCCAAAAACCAGTATCTCGCAACTGCGAAATGGCGGCGACCGTACTGCCCAGATTGGGGGGAGTCAATGGTTCCTGGGGATTTCCGGGTGCCCTCAGGCGCCGCCCCGGGTTCGATCGAACAGGATCACACCGCGCCGCCGCATAAACAGGATCAGCACCCGCCGGCGACCAAACCGCCCACATGGGCCCACCAGCGACCGCCTCCTCGCCCTCGAACAGGAGGTTGCCAAATTGCGCCAAGATCCAGATGCCCAAGGCCCAGGCTGCGGTGATTTTGATGGGAATGCGCCATAGCGCCAGCACCCAGACCTTCACCTTGGGATGCAGGATCAGATAGGCGGCGATGACCCCGGCCACGGCGCCTGACGCCCCAATCAGGGGCAAATCCGAATGGGGCAGCATGAAGGTGTGCAGCAGGGCCGCGAAGATCCCGCACATCAGATAGAACATGATGAAGCGCCAATGCCCCATCGCGTCCTCGATATTGTCGCCGAACACCCACAAGAACAACATGTTGCCGATCAGGTGAATCCACCCCCCGTGCAGGAACATGTACGACACGAGCGTCAGCCGCTCCGGGATCAGCACTGCGCCGTTGGCGAAAAAAGCCGTCTCGCCGCCTGAGTCCGCGAGGAGCTTCGCGGGAATCACGGCGAACGCGGTGACATCTTCATCGCCTAGCGGAATGACCCAGCCGGTCTGGAAGATCGCATAGATGGCGACGTTGAGGGCAATCAGCCCCACCGTTACGTATTGGAAGCGGATCTTCTTGAGGGGATTGGTGTCGTGAAGGGGGACGAACACGCGCGCACCGCCGATCTTCTCAACGGTTCTTGCCCGGCACCCACGTCACATCCGTTGCACCTTTGTCATTGGCGTAACGCGCAGCAACGAACAGGAAGTCCGACAGCCGGTTGACGTAGCGGATCGCCGGCTCGCTCACAGGCTCCTCGGGGCGCGAAGCAAGCGCCACGATCAGCCGTTCGGCGCGACGCGACACGGTCCGAGCCAAATGCAGAAAGCTTGCGGCGGGTCTACCTCCCGGCAATACGAAGGACCGCAGCGGCTCAAGCGAACGGTTCATCTCATCGATCTCGGATTCCAACCGCCCGACCTGTGCATCGGTTACCGACAGACGGGCGCTGCCGTCCTTGGTCTCGTCCGGGAAACACAGATCGGCGCCGAGATCGAACAAATCGTTCTGGATGCGCGCCAGCATGGCGTCGAGCGCCGGGTCGGTATCGCCTGTATGCAGGCGCGCCAGCCCGATGACCGCGTTGGTCTCATCGACCGTGCCATAGGCCTCCACGCGGAGATCGTATTTTGCCACGCGTTCCCCGGTGCCGAGCGCGGTCGTGCCGTCGTCGCCGGTCCGTGTGTAAATCTTGTTGAGGACAACCATAGCACCCGCCCTGATCTTACAGGGCTCGCGGCGCGCAAACCCGCTTGAGAAACTAGCGTATCCCGGCCCCTTGGCGGGTCAAGACCTCGTTATCAGGGCCGGGTTCCTGCCAAATAGAGAATCGCCATAACGATGAGCAGGGCGACGAGCTGCAACAGAACGCGCGCGCGCATCAGTTTTTGGCTGAGATTGGGGTTTCCGCCGCGCAGCATGTTGAACAGCCCGAACACTAGCACGATGGCCACCGCGGCCAGCGCGAATGGCAAAATCCAACGAAGAGTGTCTTCCAAGTGCCCCTCCAGGGTCCCGTTGGGCGCAAATCTAACGCCGGCGCGGGACTTTAGTTCTTTGCCGCCACCGCGTCGAGCGCGCGCACCGGCAAGACACGCCGCAGGAACGCGACCGCATAGGTGGGAAAGGTCACGTAATACCGCGGCTTCGGCCGCTTGGCTTCCAGCGCGTGGATGAGCTTCTTGACCACGGCTTCGGGCGGAAGCTTGAAGGTCGTCTGGCCGCCCTTCTCCATCTGGGCCAGCCGCGCGCGGTAGATCTCGCTGTGGGGCGAGTTCTCGATGTCGATATTGCGGCGGTAGGCTTCGAGTGCGTGCTCGATGAAGCGCGTGGCGATCGGCCCCGGCTCGATGATGGACACCTGGATACCGGTGCCGTCGAGCTCCATACGGAGCGCATCGCTTAACGCCTCGACGGCGAATTTCGAGGCGCAATATGCGCCCCGATAGGGCGCCGCGATCAAGCCGAGCACGGAGGAGCATTGCACAATGCGCCCTTCGTGCCGTGCCCGCATCGCCGGAATGAGGCGCCGGGTGAGATCGTGCCAGCCGATCACATTCGCCTCGAACTGGGCCCGCAAGGCTTGCGGCGGCACGTCCTCAACCGCGCCCGGCTGGCCGTAGGCGCCATTGTTGAACAGCGCCGTGAGCTCACCATTCGTCGCGCCGAGCACGTAGTCCGCGGCCGCGGCAATCGAGTCCGGTTCCGCATAATCGAGATGCAGGCTCTCGAGCCCATATTCGTCTTTCAGCCGCCCGAGGTCCGCAGGTGTCCGTGCCGTGGCGAACACGCGCCAGCCGCGCTCTTTCATCGTACGCGCCGAAGCGAGCCCGATCCCTGATGAGCAGCCGGTGATGAGAACCGAGCGTTGAATCATTTGGTATGGCGCCGTGCGCTCACGAAGGCGCCTGGCTGAAGTCGATACCGCTGTTCAGCACCCAGATCATAAAGTTGAGGCCTGTCGCGAAACAGACCCAGAGCAGATACGGCAGCAGCAACAATGCGGCGGGGCGGCTCAGCCTGTCGAACAACACGATGGCGATGACGATCGCAACGAGAAGCACCATGATCACGCCGAAGCCGAACGACGGGCTTTGCATCCAAAAAAATGCGAACGACCACAGCACGTTGATTACGAGCTGAATGCCGAACCAAACGAGCGCGGTTTTTTTGTCGCCCGCATCGCCTCCGCTTCGCCAGACGAGCCAGGCAGCGACCGCCATCATCGCGTATAGAATAGGCCACACGATCGGAAAGACGGCGTTCGGCGGTGCGAAGCTTGGCTTCGTCAGCGTGGCGTACCATTCGAGATTGGGCCGGGTTAGCGCTCCCCCGATGACCGAGGCCGCGAAGCACACGGCAAGCGCAATCAGCAGCGCGATCGCCGACCGCCGGGAGAGCAGGGGCTCAGCGCCAACACTCATTGTTCGAGCAGACGCCGCGCGATGACGTGTGCCTGAATCTCCGCGGCGCCCTCGAAGATCGACAGGATGCGCGCATCGCACAGCACACGGCTGATCGTATATTCCAGCGCGAAGCCGTTGCCGCCGTGGATCTGCAGCGCGTTGTCAGCGGCTGCCCAGGCCACCCGCGCGGCGAGCAGCTTGGCCATGCCAGCTTCCAGATCGCAGCGCTTGCCGTCGTCTTTCTGGCGCGCGGAATAATAGGTAAGCTGACGCGCCAACAGGATTTCCGCGGCCATCATGGCAAGCTTATCGGAGACTCGCGGGAACTTGACGATGGGCTTGCCGAACTGGACGCGTCACTGGCGTAGCGCAGTCCGATATCGAGCGCCGATTGCGCCACCGCCAATCGGCT
>NZ_LPWD01000174.1 GCF_001723295.1 Methyloceanibacter marginalis | reverse complement strand
ATTGCGCATGAATGCGCCGGATTTGGCCGCGCGGCTCATTCGCCTTAGACTGGCGGCTGGGTGGAAACAGCCAAGGGCGAAAACCTTCAAACTGCGCCGACAAGGCCTTGCCGGCGCCGAGCGAAAGGAATTCCCGATGAAGATGTCCTCAGACGCTATCGAGCAGACGCTGACACAGTTCGAGGCGGACCCGCTGCCCGATGATCATCCGGCGGTCGAGCAACTCAACAAGATTTTCGGCGATCACACTTATTTCCTCGATCCCAATGGGCTGCACATCGTCGAGACGGCGAGTCCACCAACTCGGGCTCGCAGCAGGGCGTGGTGATCAAGCTCGCCAGTTGGAGCGACGAAAGCCGTACCAGCCTCGCGCCGCATCCGCCCGAGCCGACCAATATGGTGATCGAGCTCAAGGCGGCGTGACGCCGGGCTACTTTCTCGAACGCTAGATCCTGCTCCAACGCCGGGCGGTTCAGCCGCCCCGGCGATGCTGGCACATGTGTTGCAGCGTAATCCGATGGCTTGCGCGGCGGCCCACCCCTTCGCGGCTGCGCGACCGGACGTCATAGCGGATCTTTCAGAGACCGGCCCTGCGAGTGTCCGCGTTTTCATTCCCCGCCGGAATGAAAGGGGGTTGCCGTGGAGATGGAACTCAAAGAGGGCAAAAAGCACAAGAAAAACAAAAAGAACGGTAAGGCGCCCAAGCACCTGTCGGACGAAGAGCTGGCGGCGGCGGACCTCCAAGTCGGCGACGTCAAGGCCGCGTCCCGGAAGATCAAGACGCAAGTCTACGAGAAGGAACTCGCCCGGCTCCAGGTCGAGCTGGTGAAGATGCAGGAGTGGATCAAGCACGAGAAGCTCCGCGTCGTGGTGATCTTCGAAGGCGCGGACGCGGCCGGAAAAGGCGGCGTTATCAAGCGCATAACAGAGAGCCTCAATCCTCGGCTGTGCCGCGTCGTGGCGCTCGGCACGCCGACGGAACGGGAAAAAACCTCCTGGTATTTTCAACGTTACGTGCCGCATCTGCCGGCGGCCGGCGAAATGGTGCTGTTCGACCGCAGTTGGTACAACCGCGCGGGCGTCGAACGCGTGATGGGCTTTTGCGGCGACGCCGAGTATCAGGAGTTCTTGCGCAGCTGCCCAGAATTTGAGCGCATGCTAGTGCGCTCTGGCATCATTCTGATCAAATACTGGTTCTCGGTGAGCGACGCGGAACAGGAGCGGCGCTTCCAGAAGCGCATGAACGACCGCACGCGCAGCTGGAAACTGAGCCCCATGGACGTGGAGTCGCGCTCCCGCTGGGTCGAGTACTCACGCGCCAAGGACACCATGTTCGCGCATACCGACATCAAGCAGGCGCCCTGGTACGTGGTGAAGGCCGACAACAAAAAGCTGGCGCGGCTCAACTGCATCACGCATCTCTTGAGCATGATTGAGTATGGGGACCTGACGCCGTCGCCGCCGATGCTGCCGCCGCGCCCCAAGGCCGGCGACTATGTGCGTCCGCCCATGGAGGACCAGAACTTCGTGCCGGACTTCTGGTAGCCCGTGGACTAAGCGGCCCAGCCGGCCATCTCGGTCTGCTCCGGATAGAACCGCTCGGCCATGCGGCCGACATAGCGTTTGAGATTGTCGCGGCGCTCGACCGCATTGCGCAGCGGTGTCTCGAAACACGGACAAAGCGCGCCGCCGATAAACGCGAAGCCCGTGGCGTCTAGGCCAGTCGGCTCGCTGCCCATCATGAAGGGCTTGTCGGCGAGAAGCTCGGCCGCCGCTTCGAGTGACCGGGTGCCAAGCGCGACGATCTCCTCTTCCGAATGACGTCCCATGCCGTGGCCGTGGAGCTCGACTTTCATCTGGCGGCGCGCCATACGCTGAACGACGAGCCGCATCGGCATTGGCACTCTTTCGAAATAGGCGCGCGGACCTTTGTCGAAATTGTCGTCGTTCACCCAGCGCGCGTGCAGCACGGTCCAATAGGCATGGTCTTCGAGCATCTTCTCGAAGGCCCAGGCTGTGGCGCGCTGCTCCGTGCCGAGGCCGCGGTCGAAATCGATCCCGTATTTCTTCTCCAGGTGCCAGCGGATGAAGGTGGAGTCGGCGATCGTCTCGTCGTCGTCGACGATGTAGGGCAGCTTGCCCTTGGGCGCCTTGCTGAAGCCTCCGGTGTCGGTCTGGTAGCCGAGGCCGGCCAACTTGAGCAGCATCTCGGCCTTGGTGACGAACGGGCTCATGTCGGGAAGCCCGAAGGCCGGGCCGAAAGCGTAGAGCGTGATCATCGATGCGCCCTGGTTCCATCGTGATGCGTGCGGCGAGAGATTGTCCGGCCCACTGATGTCAGGATCGTGGCGGGGCTGTAGGCCGAAACTCGATTTCGCGAGCGGAGTACGCTGCCTCTAGAAGTGCTTCTTAGCAAAGGATCGCCCCGATCCCGATTTCAGGTATAGCTCGAATCGCTCTGCTTTTTCCCGATCAGGGAAGGCCAGGTAGATGGCCAGTTTCCAAGGGCGGTGCTTGTTGGTGTGGATGGACTTGCCCGAATTGTGTTCATCAAAGCGGCGCTTCAGGTCCGTCGTTAGGCCCACGTAGTACCGACCAGCATCGGCTTCGCTTTGCAGTACGTAAAGTTAGTTCATGGCGTCGCCCGCCTTCACTTCGTTACGGCGAGGCATCCGCCTTCGCTTGCGCTACGGCTGTCTGACAATCACGCCATAGCGCAAGCGAAGGCGGATGGCGGAGAGAGAGGGATTCGAACCCTCGAGACGGTTACCCGCCTACACGCTTTCCAAGCGTGCGCCTTCGACCACTCGGCCACCTCTCCTGAAGCTCCGGAAGGCGCGCACTATCACGAAGCGCCCTGCCCGTTCAAGCAAGCCGTGCCCTTAAGGTCCGCTCGCCGGGATGTGATAAACCAGCGTTTGAACGTGATCGAGCAATAGCCTATGTAAGCTGAAACACGCGATTGCCACTCTCGCTCATGCGTTTTGTTCTTCGAATTCTCGGTGTCTGGCTGCTTCTGCTTGCCATGGTCGCCGCCGTCGTCGACGCCACCAAAAGCTTGGCTGGGGGCGGCGCTTGGGTTGTCACGCCCATGGGCGTTCAATGGCGGGAACTGGCGCCCGAAACGCTCACCGTCTCCAAGGCCTGGATCGAGACCAATGCCGGCAAATGGCTGTGGGACCCGTTCATCCTGGGGATTTTGAGCGCGCCGACCTGGGTGGTGTTCGGCATTCTCGGCGTATTCCTCTATTGGCTCGGCCAGAAGCGGAAAGAGGTCGAGGTCTATATCAACTAGCGGGGGCGTCTCGGGGGAGAACCAAAACGGAGATCTCCATGTTCGGCTTCAAGCGCAAACCCCTTTCTATTCCTGCCGCCGACGAGGCCTTGCCCGGCCGGCCCGACGCTCTTCCAACCGCAAAGACGCATTTCGTGACCGGCGCGCCCCTCAAGGGCCCGTATCCGCAAGGCG
>NZ_LPWD01000173.1 GCF_001723295.1 Methyloceanibacter marginalis | reverse complement strand
GGGGTCTGCCGGTAATCCTGCCTGAGGAACCTCGGCGGAAGGGCAGCTTTCGGGTTTTTTTAAGCCTTATGGCCTAGCCTCCCGGCCAACAATCGAAGCGTCGAAAAGGCGCTCCCATGGCGGGTCCATGGCTCAAAAGGGGGCGGTCAGTGAGTGCATCCTCAAACGAGTTTGCCGGTGGTGCCTATCTGCCGCCGCGTCAGCACGCCGCCGGCGTGGTCGACTTCGAGTCACGCGGCAGCGAGGTCCAGCCGATGCTCGAGCTCGATCAGGTCCTGGAGAGCATCCGGGCCACCGCCTACCGGTGGGACTTCAATACGGACGCGGTCGAATGGGCCGCCAATGCCGGAACCGTGCTCGGCGGAATCGATATTACCAAGCTTCGGAAGGGCCGCGCCTTCGCGCTGCATGTCGATCCGGAGCACGCGGGTGCGCGCTATGACGGCATCACCGGCGGACCGCATGCGGCCCCCGGGGCGGCGCTGCCCTATACGCTGCACTACCGGCTGCTTCCCGAGGGACGCCGCGGCAAGGCTGCGCTCTGGGTCGAGGATCTGGGCGTCTGCTTCACCGATGCGGATGGCCGCCCGGTCCTGGCCCAAGGCACGCTTCGCGTCATCGACGACCGCCGCGACAGGGACCGCCTTCATCTCGCCGGCGGCAAGGACGAACTGACCGGTTTGCTCAACCGGACACAGCTCACCGCGGCGCTCTCCAATCTTCTGTCCGACGCGGGCCGCTCGCCAACCCACGGCGCATTTCTGTTGGTCGGCGTCAACGATCTCACGCTGATCAACGAGACTTATGGCTACGACGTGGGCGACGAGCTTATCGCCATCGTCGGCCGGCGTCTCGGCCGGGTGGTGCGCGGCAAGGATTGTCTCGGCCGTTTCTCGTCGAACAAATTCGGCGTCGTGCTGCACGACTGCGATGCGGAAGGCGTGGAAGCCATCGCGCGCCGTTTGATGGCCGTCGTCGGCGACAGCATCGTCGACACCAGCGTCGGCGCCGTGGCGGCGACGGTCTCCATCGGCGCCGTGCTGCTTCCCCAAAACGCCTCAAGCGCACAGAACGCTATGGGGCATGCGCTGCAGACTCTCGATGAGGCCCGCGCGAGCCGCAGCGATCAGTTCCGTTGCTATGTCCCTTGCGAGCGCCAGGAGTCCGAGCGGCGGCGCAATGTCGGCATTGCCGACGACATCATCCGCGCGCTCAACGACCGTCGCATGATGATCGCGCTTCAGCCCATCGTGACCTCGCGCAGTCACGAGCCGGAGCTTTATGAGTGCCTGCTGCGTATGCGGCGGCTGGACGGCTCGGTGGTGAGCGCGAGCGAGTTCATCCACGTGGCCGAACAGTTCGGGCTTTCCAAGCTGATCGACTATCGCGTGCTGGAGCTCGCCGTGGATTTGCTGCGCGCGATGCCCAAGATCAAGCTGGCGCTCAACGTCTCCGCCACGACGGCCACCGACCCGCAATGGATGGCCGCGCTCGAAGGGTTCACGGGCAATGACCGCTCGCTGACCGAGCGGCTCACCGTCGAGATCACCGAGACGACGGCCATCTCCGATATCAAGGCGGCGATCAAGTTCGTGAGTACGCTAAAAGCGCTTGGCTGCCGGGTGGCGCTCGACGATTTCGGTGCCGGCTACACCTCGTTCCGCTCCCTGCGCGAGCTTGGCGTGGACATGGTCAAGATCGACGGCTCGTTCATCGAGAATCTCGGCACGGACGCGGAAGACGAGATGTTCGTGCGCACGCTTATCGATCTGGCGCGCAGCTTCGGCGTCGTCACGGTCGGCGAATGGGTGAGCGATGAGCGCACCGTCAAGCTGCTCGAGAAGGCCGGCGTGTCCTACATGCAAGGCTATTTCTTCGGCGCGCCGGAGCTTCAGAAGGACGATCCGGCGCTGAAGCCGGCCAAGCCCGCAAGCTAGACTTCGCCGGTCAGGCGCGCGGCGAGCTTCGAGAGGACGGCGTCGTGCACGCCTTCCTCCTCCAATGCCGCACCGTGTTCAGCACATACTCGATATTGGCGCCGGCCTGCCCCCGGCAGCGCGGACGATGCGCAATTGCTCGTCGAGGGAGAGCCTGCCGGCATATTGCGGGTGGGTCGGGTCGGCGAGATAGGTGAGCGCCTTCACGGTGCGGCCGGAGCCGTCCACCAGGCGCACATTGCGATAGGTTTCCACATAGACCGCGGTCACCTGCTCGCGCTCGCGCAAGTAAGCGATCGTCTCGTCCTCCGCGCCAGGTGCAACGCGGAAAGTGACGCCCCTGCAAGCCCCGCCCCGATCGAGCCCGAGCACCAAACCCGGTTGCTCCTTGGTGCCGCGATAGAAGACGGAATAGACGCAGAGTGCGCGGTGCGCGCCTTTGAGCAAGCCGGGGGCCTGCACCGCAAACGGAAAGCCCGGCCGCCACATCAGCGAGCCGTAGCCGAAAACCCAAAGCTCAGTCATGTCTGCCGCGTTCTTGCCTGCCCAAACGAGATCAGATTGCCGTCAGGCGCGGGCACAAGCAACTCAGGCTTCCTCTCTCAGCGTTGGTCTCCGGCGGTGTGTTGCTCCGGATGGGCTACATCGTCGTCATCTTCGGCGCTTTGCTGCAGTTCCACCACCGCCTGTGTACCGTGGGCTAGCGGGGGGCTGGGCGTAAAGACCGTGCGCTCGGGCTCGGGCACGGGGCTGGCCGCCTTGATGCGGCCGAAGGTGTAGAGCGCCAGGGCCACGTGAATGCTGGCGATGAAGCCCAAGAGGCTCGTAATGCCCAACTCCGCGATGAGAAAGCTGGCCAGGAACGGTCCAACGATCGCGCCAAACCCGAAGACCAAGAGCAGGCGGCTGCTGACCTCCACCGACGCTTCGGGGTCGGCGCGGTCATTCACGTGCGCGACGCAGAGCGGATAAAGCGAGAGGGCGAAAGCGCCAAACAGGGCCGTCAGACCTAAGAAGATCCAATTTGAACCGACGAAGTCCAGCAAGAGCGACACCGCGACGGCGGCGGAGGCGAGACAGACCGCGGCAATCACCCAGCGGCGATCGACGCGATCGGAGAAACGCCCGATCGGCCATTGGCTCAGCGCGCCGCCGATCACCGCGGCGGACATGAACAGGCTGACGCCCAGGCTCGTGCCGCTCCACGCCCGCGCGAACAGCGGCGCGAATGTCCAGAAGGCGCCATTGGCGAGGCCCACGGCGAGACAGCCGACAAGGCCGACCGGGGCCAAACGATACAGCCCGACAAGATTGACGCTCGTGACTTGGGGAATCGTGGGGACGGCGCCGGTCGTCAGCGTGACCGGAACCAGCGACAGGGAAATCGCGATGGCGACCACCGCAAAGAGTTGAAACGTCTCCGACGAGGGCACGGAAAACAGCAATTGGCCACCGACAATGCCAAACCAGGTGGCCGCCATGTACAGGCCGAAGACGTGACCGCGGGACTGGGGCGTTGCTTGATTGTTGAGCCAGCTCTCGATGACGATGAGGAGGCCGGCGAGGCAAAGCCCGACGACCGCCCTCAGGGCGAGCCAAGGCAGAGGCGCGATAGCGAGCGCGTGAATCAAAGCCGCGCTTGAGCCGAGAGCCGCGAAGGCCGCAAAGGATCGGATGTGGCCAAACCGCCTGATGATGCGCGGCAGGAACATGCATCCAACCACGAACCCGGAATAGTAGAGCGTGCCGAGGGTGCCGATCGTGACGACCGAAAACCCTGCGCGCTCACCCTGGATGGGAACCAGCACGCCGAGCAGCCCATTTCCCAGCTCGAGAAAAATGGTGGCAATTAACAAAAAGAGCAGGGAAACGAGCATCAGACGTCGCGTAAATGGATGGAAGCCGGCAGAACCGCGTCCGACAGGATCAAGACCTGTGACGATTGTGAGTCTTAGCCGCGGCGCATGTGAGCCCGCGACCTTCCGCCTCAATCCTCGTGGCCGTGGGGACGGCCGAAGTCCGGATCGGCCGTGTCCTGACCTAACTCGATACGCCGCGGCGGATGGCGCGGGTACGGGTGAACTGCTCGAACAGCGCATCGCCGTCGCCGTGCCGGATGGCCTTGGTCAGGGCCGAGACGTCCTCGTTGAAGCGCCCGAGCATTTCCAGCACCGCCTCCTTGTTGGCGAGGAAGATGTCGCGCCACATGGTCGGGTCCGATGCGGCGATGCGGGTGAAGTCCCGAAAGCCGCCGGCGGAAAATTTTAGGACCTCCGAGCGGGTCACCGTCTCCAGCTCGTCGGCGGTGCCGACGATCGTGTAGGCGATCAGATGGGGAAGATGGCTGGTCACCGCGAGCACCAAGTCGTGATGGTCGGGCGTCATGACCTCCACATTGGCGCCGAGCAGCCGCCAGAACTTGGCAAGCCGGTCGACTGCTTGCGCGTCGGTGCCTTCGGGTGGCGTCAGGATGCACCAGCGCCCGTCGAACAGCTCGGCAAATCCGGCATCGGGACCGGAATGCTCGGTACCCGCCACCGGATGGGCCGGCACGAAATGCACGTTGCCGGGCAGGTGCGGACCCATATCGCGCACGATCGCCCCTTTCACCGAACCGACGTCGGAGACGATGGCGCCTTCTTTCAGATGCGGCGCGATTTCCTCGGCCACCGTACCGCACACGCCGACAGGAACGCAGACAATCACGAGATCGGCGCCTTCGACCGCTTGCGCGTTGGTCTCGACGACTTTATCGGCAATGCCGAGTTCCGTGACGCGCTGGCGGGTCTCAGGCGAACGGGAGCAGGTCACGATGGTGCGCACGGCGCCTTGCTCCCGCGCTGCGCGCATAATCGAAGAGCCGATCAGGCCAGGGCCGATAATCGCCAGCGTATCGAAGAGGGGCTCGCTCATTGGGCGCCGTCCAGGAATTCGCTGAGCGCTTCGATCACCGCGCGGTTCTCGGGCTCCGTGCCGATGGTCAGGCGCAGCGCATCGGGAAAGCCGTAGTTTTCCACACGGCGCAAGATGATGCGGCGCTCATGAAGAAAAGCGTCCGCGTCGCGCGCAGACCTGCCGGCGTCGCCGGGAAAATGCACGAGCAAAAAGTTGGCCGCGCTCGGCGTCACGCGCAAGCCGATACGCTCGAGCTCGTCG
>NZ_LPWD01000172.1 GCF_001723295.1 Methyloceanibacter marginalis | reverse complement strand
GGCATCATCGAGATCGAGCACGAGACACGGCTCGTCCATCTGAATCCAAGTGGCGCCGCTGGCGTGGAGCTTGCGCAAGACGTCCACATAAACAGGAAGGAGCTCATCTATCAGAGAGATCGGATCAAAGCTTTCGTCGGCGCTCTTGCCCAACTTGAGAAACGTTACCGGGCCGACCAGGACGGGGCGGGTTTCGAATCCCAGCGTTTTCGCTTCCTTGAACTCCTTGATTGGCTTACTAGAGGCAAGCGTGAACTCTTGGGTCTTGGAAAACTCTGGGACCATGTAGTGATAATTCGTATCGAACCACTTCGTCATCTCGAGCGCAGGCACTCCATTGGACTTTCCAACGCCTCCTTGGCTCCCGCGTGCCATGGCGAAATAGGTCGCGAGCGGTGTCTCGCCGCCCTTCCAGCCATAGATCTCAGGGATTGCCCCAACCATGACGGCCGTGTCGAGCACTTGGTCGTAGAAGGAGAAGTCATTGGACGGGATGTTTGTGATCCCTAATGCGTTTTGACGCGCCCAGTTCGCTGAGCGGAGCCCTGTAGCAGCGTCGTTCAGAGCCTCAGAATCTGATTTTCCTGCCCAGAACTTTTCGAGTGCGAATTTAAGCTCACGGCGCGGACCAATCCGCGGCGTACCCAGCGTGCTGATTCGAAATGATGAGTTAGACACCGGCAACCCCCTTTATTAGTGGGCAAAGGCCGAGCGGACGCATGCCGGGAACGGGGCGTAGGATACCCGATGCAAGCTCACTACTGGACCCCGCCCAAGGACGTTCAAGACTGTCGAGGCAGGTCTCCTGGCTTGCGGACTGTCGCGTTAGTCGGCCTTCCCGACCATACTTCAGTGGCGTCGTCGACGTCGGCTAGCCGCTTACAGTTGCGGGGCAGGTCCGGCTTTCCGCTTAGCACACCGGATTGCCTCTTGGCTCTGGTGCTCTGGTGTCAGAGAACCACGACGCGGCGAAGTATGAAGATGCTGCGCCGGGCCGTCAATTGGTGAGGGCGCTAGAATCTCAACGTCTACTATTGGCACTTAGCAGACGCGTCTGCAATCTAGGGGTTCGCAGGCATTCACTTCTGGCCGCTAGTGTACCGCGTGGAGTGATCTGGTCATCCCCCGGAGTCTGGGAGTGCAGGCGACTTAGAGCGCTCTTGGCTGTCATTGCATTTCGGGAACCCACGGAGCGACATAGGCGCCGCGGGCGCGTGGCTGGTGACGTTCTGCGTGCTGACCATCGAACTTGCCGGCTGCTTCCTCCCGGTCTGGCGGCGAAGCACATTCCGTCAAAGGTATCGATAACTCTTCCCTGCTTCTAACCATCTTGTTTGACAATTAGGTTTCTATCGAGCTGTCTCTGCATCTCGGGAGCCAGAGGCCGGCGGAGGCGCGAGATGGTAGTCACGACGCGCCTCCTTAGGCGTTTGCCTTTCGACGCTTTTGCTATTTCGCTTCTTTTTCGTTGCATTAAGTCTGCGCTGGCGCTTGGGCTGCTCGGTTGTGTCAGTATCGGTCTCCTCCACATGGTGTGATTCAGTCATTGGGTGATCCTCCATTGGTCCCGATTTGGTGTTTACATGCACTTCAAGCCGCCAAGCATCCAAGCCTATTGGATACGTGACCCATAGTTTAGGACTCTCTGGGTCCAAATTCCGAGCAAAGCTCCATCGAACAATGTCTCGTCGATAGAATGGCGAAGAATCGGCTGACGCGCCTCAACGCGGTGATCTGTCAGGCTAGCTGAGCGCGCGGA
>NZ_LPWD01000171.1 GCF_001723295.1 Methyloceanibacter marginalis | reverse complement strand
CGCCGACGGCATGCGCCGCGCGCTCGAGAAGCTCTGCCGCAAGGCGGAGGACGCGGTCCGCAAAGGCGAGAACATCATCGTCCTGTCCGACCGCGCCACGGGCCCGCAGCGCATTCCAATTCCCTCGCTGCTCGCGACCAGCGCCGTGCATCATCACCTGATCCGCAACGGCTTGCGCACCTCGGTCGGCCTCGTGGTCGAGACCGGCGAGGCCTGCGAGGTGAACCAGTTCTGCACGCTCGCCGGCTACGGCGCCGAGGCGATCAATCCTTATCTTGCCTTCGAGACGATCGAGGCGCTCGTGCCGGAATTCGACGAGGAACTCACCGTCGAAGAGGCCGTCAAGCGCTACATCAAGGCGACCGACAAGGGCATCCTGAAGGTGATGTCCAAGATGGGCATCTCGACCTACCAGTCCTATTGCGGCGCGCAGATCTTCGACGCCGTGGGGCTCAGGACCGACTTCGTCGCCAAATATTTCACCGGCACCAACACGCAGGTCGAAGGCGTCGGGCTGGAGGAGATCGCGCGCGAGACCGTGGAGCGGCACAAGCTCGCCTTTGGCGATGCGCCCGTGCTCAAGAACGCGCTCGAAGTGGGCGGCGAGTACGCCTACCGCATTCGCGGCGAGGCCCATACCTGGCGCCCCGAAGTGGTCGCCGATCTTCAGCACGCCGTGCGCGGCAACCTGCCGGAGAAGTACCGTTCCTACGCACAAGCCGTGAACGAGCAGGCAAAGCAGCTCCTCACCTTGCGCGGCATGTTCCGCATCAGAACGCCGACGAGATCGGGCAGCGGGCGATCCCGCTCGACGAGGTCGAGCCGGCGACGGAGATCGTCAAGCGCTTCGCCACCGGCGCCATGTCCTTCGGCTCCATCAGCCGCGAGGCGCACACCACCCTCGCCATCGCCATGAACCGTATCGGCGGCAAGTCGAACACGGGCGAAGGCGGCGAGGAGGTCGATCGCTTCACGCCGATGCCGAATGGCGACTCCATGCGCTCGTCCATCAAACAGGTGGCCTCGGGCCGCTTCGGCGTGACGACGGAATATCTCGTCAACTCCGACATGATGCAGATCAAGATGGCCCAGGGCGCCAAGCCCGGCGAAGGCGGACAGCTGCCTGGTCACAAGGTGGATGCCACCATTGCCAAGGTGCGCCACTCGACGCCGGGCGTCGGTCTCATCTCGCCGCCGCCGCATCACGACATCTATTCGATCGAGGATCTGAAGCAGCTGATCTTCGACCTGAAGAACGTCAACCCGACCGGCGCCGTCTCGGTGAAGCTCGTCTCGGAAGTGGGCGTCGGCACGGTTGCCGCGGGCGTGGCCAAGGCCATGGCCGATCACGTGACCATCGCCGGCTTCGAGGGCGGCACTGGCGCCTCGCCGCTCACCTCCATCAAGCACGCGGGCAGCCCTTGGGAGATCGGCCTCGCCGAGACCCAGCAGACGCTCGTGCTGAACCGCCTGCGCGGCCGCATCGAGGTGCAGGTGGACGGCGGCCTGCGCACGGGCCGCGACGTCATCGTAGGCGCGTTGCTCGGCGCCGACGGGTTCGGCTTCTCGACCGCGCCCCTGATCGCCGCCGGTTGCATCATGATGCGCAAGTGCCATTTGAACACCTGCCCGGTGGGCATCGCCACGCAAGACCCGGTTCTGCGCGCCCGCTTCACCGGCGCGCCCGAGCACGTCATCAATTTCTTCTTCTATGTCGCCGAGGAGGTGCGCGAGTACATGGCCGCGCTCGGCTTCCGCACCATGGCCGAGATGATCGGCCGCACCGAGGTGCTCGACAAGGAGAAGGCCATCGACCATTGGAAGGCGCGCGGTCTGGACTTCACCAAGCTGTTCCACAAGCCTGAAATGGCGGACGGTGTTCCCGTCAGCAATACCGAGCGTCAGGACCACGGGCTCGAGACGGTGCTCGACAACAAGCTCATCGAGCTTTGCCGCGCCGCGATCGAGGAGAAAAAGCCGGTCAAGCTCGACCTGCCGATCAAGAACGTCGACCGGTCCACCGGCGCCATGCTGTCCGGCGCGATCGCCAAGCGCTACGGGCACGCAGGCCTCCCCGACGACACGATCTGGATCCGCTTCAAGGGGTCGGCCGGGCAGAGCTTCGGCGCCTGGCTCGCCCATGGCGTGACCCTCGATCTCGTCGGCGAAGGCAACGACTATGTGGGCAAGGGCTTGTCAGGCGGGCGCATCATCGTCCGGCCGCCGGAAGAGTCCGGCATCAATCCGGAGAAGTCGATCATTGTCGGCAACACGGTGCTTTATGGCGCCATCGCCGGCGAATGTTATTTCCGCGGCGTCGGCGGCGAGCGCTTCGGCGTGCGCAACTCCGGCGCCATCGCGGTGGTCGAGGGCACCGGCGATCACGGCTGCGAATACATGACCGGCGGCGTGGTCGTGGTGATCGGGCCCACGGGGCGCAATTTCGCGGCCGGCATGTCCGGCGGCATCGCTTACGTGCTCGACGAGAGCGGCGATTTCGAGCCGCGCTGCAACATGGCCATGGTGGATCTCGAGCCGATCCCGAGCGAGAACCGCGTCATGGAGCGGCGGCGCCACCAAGGCGGCGACCTGGAAAGCCACGGTCTCGTCGACTTCACCGACATGACACGCTTCGACGAGGAGCGTCTGCGCCAGCTGATCGAGAACCATTTGCACTACACGGCCTCGACGCGGGCCAAGGACATCCTCGACAACTGGGCCGATTATCTCCCGAAATTCGTCAAGGTGATGCCGGTCGAATACCGCCGCGCCTTGGAGGAGATGGCGCGCCAGCAAGCCGCCGATAAGACGGGGCTCGGCGAAATCGAGATCGGCCTGCGCGGCAACGGCAAATAATCAGGCAGGAGAGCGGCCATGACCTGGCTCAGCGCCAGGCTGTGGCCCTGCCACGCGAAGATGCGGTACGCTGGAACGGTTCAAAGGGGCGCGGTTGGCGCGACCCTCGATAGCAGAGATGAGCTAGGGCGGAGATCGTGACTCTGATGGGCAAGATCACGGGGTTTTTGGAGATCGAGCGGCAGGAGCCAAGCTACGAGCCGGCCGCCGACCGCGTGCGCCATTTCAAGGAGTTCGTGATCCCGCCGAGCGACGCCGAGATCGCGCGTCAGGCCGCCCGCTGCATGGATTGCGGCATTCCCTATTGTCATACCGGCTGCCCGGTGAACAACCAGATCCCGGACTGGAACGACCTCGTCTACCAGGCCGATTGGGACGACGCGGCGCAGAACCTGCACTCCACCAACAACTTTCCCGAGGTGACCGGACGCGTCTGCCCGGCCCCGTGCGAGGCCGCCTGCACGCTCAACATCATCGACGAGCCGGTCACGATCAAGGCCATCGAGTGCGCCATCGCCGACCGGGCCTTCGAGGAAGGCTGGGTGAAGCCGCAGCCGCCGGAGAAGAAGACCGGCAAGCGGATCGCGGTCATCGGCTCGGGCCCGCGGGCCTCGCGGCCGCGCAGCAGCTCGCCCGCGCCGGCCACGACGTGCATGTCTACGAGAAGCATGCCGAGCCCGGCGCTGCTCGC
>NZ_LPWD01000170.1 GCF_001723295.1 Methyloceanibacter marginalis | reverse complement strand
GCATGGTCAAAGCGAAAGCTCCTTGGCGCGGGCGATGTGCTCAGGGATGCGACGGAAATTCGGGCGGACAATAGGGTTTCGGGGATAGCGCGGCAAGCGCACGGAATGCGCCTCGCCGCGCTTTCGGTTAAGGCTGATCGCGGTTCGAAGCTGGGCTGCTGGAATCGCGAAAGTACAAGGGGTGGAATGGCTTACCCTCTGGATCTCACTAGTCTTCTCATTTGTGGATGAGAGATAACAGTCATTTTTCCGCCGGAATCTTTCAGACAGTGTCTGATTTAGGTACACTCAGTGACTTTATTCGTCGCGGCTCCCCGGTCGGGGGACGTCCTGACCGCTAAACGCAGGTCGTAAACCGGTACCGATCGACGACATGAAACGCATACACGCGTACCAACTGTCATTCCTATTCGCCTTGGCGTGCATCGTCCCGGGTTACGCCTTGGCGAGGCCCGAGGCCATTCCCGTTCCCGACCGCAATCCGGAGCGCCCGGCCGTCGTCGAGGACAGCGCGCTTGCGCCCGAGGCGGCAGCGGACCCGCGCACGGCTGAAGCCGCGGAGCCTCCGGAAACCGCTCCTCCGGCAGCGCAGGACGGGGACGACAGCACCGCGAACGTGGCGGCGATCCCCGAGCCCGAACGCAATCCCGAAAAGGACACGATAGACGCCACGGCCGGCCCCGCTGCGCCGGCCGAAGAGGCCGGCGAGGCGACGGCAGAGTCACCGAAGCCGGCAGCTGCCGCCGATGACGGCATGCCTGAAGCAAGCGCCTCGTTCATGCCCGACGTGGTTCCGCCGCCGGAAATGAATCCCCAGCGCGATCCCATGGTCCCGGTCGCGCCAAAGCCCGCGCTCGACTACGCCTCGATCCTGAAGCCGCTTTTGAACTATGAAATAGAGTCCGGCGATGCGAGTCGGCTCCAGTTCGTCATGCGCCATAAGGGCAGCGTCGACGAGACAGCGGCGAAGATCACCGATCCGGCCGTACGCGCTTTCGGGTATTGGTACCGCTACAAGCACAACAAGAGCACTTATCTGGAAGCCGATGCGGTCGAGCAGTTTCGTCTGACACATCCGAATTGGCCGGGCCAAGAGGAATTGCGCGAGAAGGCGGAGACGTCCCTATTCCTCGGCGATACGTCCGCGGAGCAGATCAAATCCTTCTTTGCGCCCTCCGCGCCGCAGACCGGCGCCGGCAAGGCCGCCCTGGCCACAGCCTATCTTGCGGACGGCAAGGAGTCGGAGGCCAAGGCGTTGATTTACTCCGCGTGGCGCGATCACCAGCTCAACGAGGATGTGGAAAAGAAGATCCTCGACAAGTTCGGCGACATGCTGGACGACGAGCATCACCGGGCCCGCATTGACGCGCTGCTCTATCCCGACAAGGCGTCGGCCGCGGGCGCGGCCCTGCGGGTCGCCAAGCTGCTGCCGGAGTCAGAGCGGAAGAAAATCGATGCGCGTATCGCCGTCATCAAGCGCGGTGACAATGCCGGCAAGCTCCTCGATGCGTTGCCGGACGATGCGCTGGAAAGCGATGTCGGCCTGCGCTTCAACAATATCCAGTGGCTGCGGCGCACCAAGGACAAGGAGCAGCGGCTGCGTGCCTGGAAGCTGCTGCTCGATGCGCCGCTCGAGCCTAATATTCTACTCGACCTGAATGAGTGGTGGGAGGAACGGCGGGTCAATGTGCGCGCCGCGCTCAACGACGGCCATCCGCGCACCGCCTATGAGATCGCCGCCAAGCACGGCCTCGCTTCAGGCGACTCGTTCATCGAGGCGGAGTTCTTAGCCGGCTGGGTTGCGCTGCGCTACCTGAACGAGCCGAATACGGCATTGCGCCACTTCCTGGCGTTGCGCAAAGCAGCGACGGACTCGCGCAATATCGCTTTGGGCGAATATTGGCTCGGACGCACGGCGCTCGCATTGGGCGACCGCGGTTCGGCGATCATTCACTTCCACGGCGCGGCCAAGTATCCGCAATATTTCTACGGCCAGCTTGGGCGGCAGGCCCTCGATCCGCGCCCGGCGCGCCTGTCGGTGACCTCGACGCCGCTACCGACTCAAGCGGATATCGACCGCTTCATGGCCCGGGACGCGGTGCGCGCCATGGGCATTGCCTGCGCAATCGGGCACGAATGGCTCACGCCGCAATTCCTCCTCGCACTGTCGCGCACGCTCGACAACGCTGCAGAAGTTGTCTTGCTCGCCGAGTTCGCCAAGGCCCTGGACCGCAGCCAGATGGCACTCCGCCTGTCGAAGATCGCCTTTAACCGGGATCTACCCATGGGCGACTATGCATTGCCCGTGGGGGTGATGCCGGCCTTCAAGAGCCTGCTCGACGAACGGGTCGATCCGGCTCTGGTGCATGCCCTCTCCCGCCAGGAGAGCGAGTTCAATGCCGCCGCTCAAAGCCCGGTCGGTGCCAGCGGGCTGATGCAGTTGATGCCGGCGACGGCACGGAGCGTCGCCAAGCGCTATAATGTTCAGTATTCCCAGTCGCGGCTCACCAATCCAGCGTACAACACGCAGCTCGGCGAAGCCTTTCTCAGTGACATGATCAACAATTACGACGGCTCCTACTTCATGGCGCTGGCCGCTTACAACGCCGGCCCCGGCCGGGTGAAGGAATGGGTGGGGATCTACGGCGACCCGCGCGATCCGGACGTCGATCCTATCGACTGGATCGAACGCATTCCGTTCACCGAGACGCGGCGCTACGTAATCAAGATCATGGAAACGCTTCAGCTCTACCGCTCGCGGCTCGCAGGGCCCGACAATGCCCTTCATTTGGTCCAGGACCTCAATCGCGGGCGCAAGGTCCCCGCCTCGGAGACCGCCTCCGTCGCCACGGTGCCCGTGGCGAGCACCCCTTGAGCAGCGCAGGCCGCTCGGCGGTTGACTTTTCGAGGCTTGTTCCCTCATCAAGTTTGCGGAACACTGCGAGCCCTAGCGCGCCCGGCGTTGCGGGATTGATCTGAAATGCTCCCAAGGTTGGCTGGTTGACGATGCCTGAGCTTGACGGCAAGGCGTGGCGAGACATTTTCTATGAGTCGTTCGACGACCTTCGACTCTATGCGCGCCACTATCCCGCGCCGGACGAGCGCTTCCGGAGCATCCTTTGCTTGCCCGGCCTCACGCGAAACGCCCGCGACTTCCATACGCTTGCCACCTATCTCTCGACCCATCCGGAAAAGCCGCGCAACGTCTATTGTCTCGACTATCGCGGCCGCGGCGGCTCGCAGCACGATTCCAACTGGCGCAATTACGTCCCGTACACCGAGCTCATGGACGTGCTCGACTTCCTCACTGTGCAGGGTCTGCATCGGGTGGGGATCGTGGGCACGTCGCGGGGCGGCATCATCGCCATGATGATGGCGGCGCTCCGCCCGACGGCCATGGGGGCCGTCGTCCTGAACGATATCGGCCCGGTGATCGAGACGCGCGGGCTCGCCCGCCATCGTCAACTATGTGGGCCGCATCCGGTCCCGAAGACCTGGGCCGACGCCGTGCACATTATGCGCGAGATCAACGGACGCGGCTTTCCCGACTTCACCGATGCGCAATGGGACCAGATGGCGCGCGGCGTGTTCGAGGAACGGAAAGGACGGCTTGTGCTCTCCTACGACCGCAAGCTCGCCAAGGCCATCGGCACTGTCGACCTCAGCCGTCCAGTCCCCGATCTTTGGCCCCAGTTCGTCGCCATGGGGCAAATCCCTACCTTCGTGTTGCGCGGCGAGAACTCCGACGTGCTCAGCCCCGAAACGTTGGAGGAGATGGTGGAGCGCCATCCGAACCTGCGGACCATGATCGTGCCCGAACAGGGGCACGCGCCCATGCTCCAGGAGCAAGAGCCAGTCGAGGCGATCGGCGCCTTCTTCGCGGTCAACGATTAACGGCTAGCGGCGTCGCGTAGCGGCGCAAGCGGCGGCAGCTCGCCTTGCGGCCAGCTTCCCTTGATCCGCGCGAACTCCTTGATGCGGGGAATCACGTCTGCGGCCAGGCCGTGGGAGGCCTCGCTTCTTTCCACTTGATGCTCTCGGAGGTGGAAAAGATCTTCGGCAGGTCACGCCGCAATTGATAGGACACGGCGATGGCGGTGCCCTGGTCGGGAGCGACGCCTTCGATGCTGACGGCAAGCCCAGACATCGCGATCTTGCCACGTTCCAGCCGGCTCAGCGCGCGCAGCGCCGCCATGACCGCTTCACCCCAATTCTCCGGCGCACCCGATGCGACTTGCAAACGATCATCGAACCCGGGTCGCGCGAAGAGCTCCCGCGACAGATCGCGAAGCCGCTTGCGCGCATCCTCGCTCGGTACGCTGCCGGCAAGGCTCAAGGCGTTCGCGCCAAGATCGGCGGTGAAGACGAAGGGATCGGCGATCGGCGGGCGTACGTCATCGCCTCTAATGGTCAGACCGGCCGGCAGTGGACCGGCAAGCGCCTTCTTGATCTCAACATAGTCTTCGGCGCTTTTCGCCACGCCCGCCACTTTCAAGTTGGCGTTCGAGAGACGCACGGCGCCGTGCTTCAAATGAGACAGCTGCTTCAAGCTAAAACTCATGGCGCCGAGCCATTGCTCGCGCGGCGGTCCGCCCTCGACCACTTTCAGCTTTTCCTCGACGGCAAGATCGGGGAAATGCGCCTTCACCATGCCGAGCAAAGTCTGACGGTCCTCTTCGGAGGGCACAGCGCCGCGCAGCTTGAGTCCGGACTCGCTACGGCCGGCGAACCACTCATAGGCTTCGCGCTGCTTGTCTTCGGCTCGCGCTTTCCCTTGGGCTTGCGCATTCTCGTCGGCCGCCGCTCGCTGGACGAGGCGCGCATTATCCGCTGCAGCGGAAAGCTGAGCCGCGTCGACGCAGAACGCGCCATGGGCGGCATACGCGCCGCCGGCAAACAGCGTCACCACGAGACCGAGCACGAGCATCGGGCGAAGCGCGAAAATGCGGCCGCCACGGTTCGCGGCTCGCTGTCGCTTGGCTTGCTTAGCCTGCCCCATCACCCGACTGATAACCTTGTCTGTCGCATCGTTGGTTCGAAGCGTTGCTCGATCTGATTGCAATAGGCCACACCTAGACCCATTGGCTCGAAAGCCAGGAAGACTTTGCCATAAGCGCCAGTCGGACGGCTTCCCCCTTGCATGTGAGCATGAAGCGGAAACTATAAGCCATCCCCGAACGCTGTTCCAGGCCGCTCTTCCTTTGCATGATTCTAGACATGCGGCGACACGCCCCAGTCCCTTGGAGCGCGTTTACCTTGCGATCCGGATGCTGAACCCGGCGAACTACTGTAAGTGGTTCACGAGGCCGATAATGCCGATGGCGATGAGATAGATCGCCACGACGTAGTTTAGAATCCGGGGCATCAACAGGATGAGAATGCCCGCGACGAGAGCAATCAATGGGTTCAGCAGAACTGGATCCATGGCTGGCAAGGGTCCCTCTCCCTAGACAGGGCACGATTGGCCCGATTCGTCCGACAGGCAAAAGCATATGCGATCCGTCCGGCCTTGTCCTTCCTTGAAACCCATGGCAGGAGCCATTCCTTAAGTCTTCCAGCCCACTCAAAACCCGGCCCGGAATGACTATATGAGTTGTCTTGCCTTTGCCGCTTTTCGCAGCAATTGGTATCGGCGTCTGGCCGGGTCTGAGGGGACCGGCAAATAGCTCTAGGGGAATCAGGGGGTAAGCCGCGGCATGACTGTGGACGATCCAGTTTTTTGGCTGGCTGTATTACAGATCATCTGGATCGACCTCCTGTTGTCGGGCGACAACGCTGTCGTCATTGCGCTTGCGTGCCGCAAGCTTCCTCCTCACCAGCGCGCCTGGGGCATCGCGCTCGGCACGCTCGTCGCGATCGGTCTGCGTGTGGTCTTCACCGGCTTGGTGACGACGCTCATGACCATGCCCTATGTGAAGCTGATCGGCGGACTCCTTCTCATCTGGATCGCCATCAAGCTGCTCGGCGGCGAAGAGAACAACGGCGAGGGAGAGATCGAATCTTCCTCAAGTCTGTGGCAGGCGGTCAAGATCATCGCTATCGCCGACGCGGTGATGAGCCTCGACAATGTGATCGCCATCGCCATGGCCGCCCGCGGCAGCTACGCGCTCCTGATGTTCGGCCTTGCCGTCAGCATCCCACTGATCATGGCGGGCGCCGCGATCGTTATGAAGCTCTTGGATCGTTTCCCGATCATCGTATGGGCCGGCGCGGCGCTGCTCGGTTGGATCGCCGGCGAGATCATCACCAAGGATCCCCTCATCGCCGGCTATATTGATCCATCCATGGGCCACACGGTCCATTTGGCCGGCGCCGCCTTCGGCGCGGTCTTCGTCCTCGCCGTCGGATTCTTGCGCCGGCACTGGCTGCGGCGCAGCGCGCCTGACCAAGTCTAGACGACGCCTACACCACGCCGGCGCCATCACTATGCATGCGGTTTGGCACTCGCGGGATCCGAATCCACGGCGCTCTTGATCGGCTCCTCGCCCGCCACGTTGTCGGCGACGAAAGCGCCCCGCTGGCCCATCGGCCTTGGCTCGCCGGTCGTCGTATCGTGGACCGTTTGCAGCTCGACCTGGGCGTTGATCTGCGCACCGATCAAGACGATGTAGAACGAGATATAGAGCCAGAAGAGCAGAACGATCACCGCGCCCAGCGATCCGTACATTCTGTCGTAGTTGGCGAAATTGGAGACGTAATACGAGAAGCCGAGTGAGGCGAGCAGCCAAACAAGCGCGGCGAAGACCGAACCGACGGTCACCCACTGCCACTTGGCGTTGCGGCGGCTTGGCCCGAACCGGTAGATTAGCGCCAGCAACGTCAGCGTGAACAGAACGAAGATGGGCCAGCGCAGATACCTGACGAGCGTCGCGTAGGCTTCTGGATGGCCGGCGTCGTCGAACAGGATCGGCACATAGACAATGGCGAACAGCATCGCCACGCCGCCCAAGATGCCGATCAGTGTGTAGCCGATAGCGCTGAGGTAGAAGCGCAAGATGCTGCGGCGCTCCGGCTCGCCATACGCGATGTTGAGCGCGGAGAACATGGCTTGCGTGCCGAGATTGGCGCTCCACAGCGCAATGGCGAGGCTGACGCCGAAGCTTGCGCCCAATGTTTGCCCCGACGTCTCGGCGATCCTGCGGATCTGGTCGATGACGATCTCATAGGCCTGCGGCGGCAGGACGGTCTGAAGGATGCCGAACTGGCGCTCCACCGTGGCGGCGTCCGCTGTCAGACCGTAAAGCGAGATCGAGGCGGTCAGCGCCGGGAAAATGGCGAACAGCGCATAGAAGGCGCAGCCGGCCGACACCACCGACAGATTATCGCGGCTGGCCTTCACCGCCACCCTTTGCACGATCTGCCACCATCCCTTAAGGGGAATGTGATAGGGACGCGTGGCTTGGCGGCCGACAGTGTCTGGGTTGCGGTTCATATCCCCATGAAGGATCGTGGAGCGCCGAAGACAAGCAGATAATGCTCACGCCCTAAGAGCAGGTTTTCTGCGGCGGCGCCAGACTAAGACAGGAGGGGTGGCCGAGTGGTTGAAGGCACCGGTCTGAAAACCGGCAGGCGTGCAAGCGCCTCGTGGGTTCGAATCCCACCCCCTCCGCCAATCGCCGCATGTCCGACGTCCAATGAACCATCTCGTCGTGATTTCCGGCTGTTCCGGCGGCGGCAAGTCGACCTTGCTCGCCGAATTGGCGCGGCGTGGTTACGGGGTCGTGGACGAGCCGGGCCGGCGCATTGTCAGGGACGAACTGGCTAGGAACGGCACCGCACTGCCCTGGATCGACGGCGCAGCCTTTGCGCGCCGCGCGATGTCCCTCGCCCACGCCGACCGCGCCGCTTCGCTGCAGTCCGGCGACTGGGTGTTCTTCGATCGTAGCCTGGTGGACGCCGCGGCGCATCTTCAGCAGCTTACGGGCGAGCCGGTTCTTAAGTCCCTCGCCGAGCCCCGGCTGTATCATCGGTGCGTCTTCCTCGTCCCGCCCTGGCCCGAGATCTACGAGACGGACCCCGAGCGGCAGCACGACTTCACTGATGCCGTCGCCGAATACGAGCGTCTGTTGATCGCCTATCCCGCGCTCGGCTACGGGATAGCCGTGCTGCCCAAGGTCAGCGTGGCGGCGCGCGCCGAAATCATCTTGCACATGCTCGAGGGATAGAGCCCCCGCCTCGCTCCAGCGCCTTCAGCGGCTAGGGTCTGCCCGGATCGTTATAGGACGGCCCGTCCCGATCGCGGCGGCCGAGCCCACGCGGACCGCCAATCAGCCAAGAGACGCGCTCGCCGCCTTGCGGTTGCTCTTCGGTGCGTGCTTCTTCGCCTCGCCGGGGTGCCGGTCGGGCGGCCATCGGCTGACTGTCCATCCTTTGCGAGACCGTCCAGATCAGCGGCCGCTCCACATTCGCCGGCAGCACCGTGGCGGCGTCGCCTTCAGCCTCGTGCAATTGCGCCGTGGTCAGGTTTCGCGCGCCGGCCAGGCTTGCACCGCACAGATTGGCGCCGGCCAGGCGGGCATTGGCGAAATCCACGCCGTCGAGTTGGGCGTCGCTCAGATCGGCCCCGGAGAGATCGGCGCGTTCAAGGCGTGCCTCGCGCAAATCGGCGTCGGCCAGATCGGCGCCGCGCAGATCCGCCCCCGTCAGGGTGGCGAAGCGCAGGAAGGCATGTCGCAACCGCGCATGGGCAAGGTTGATGGGTCCGCCGTTAATGGGGCCCATCTGACGGTCGCCAATGCTGAGCACAACGCCGACGAGATTGGGGAGGATGGATGGGTTCTCGGCCCGCCACTCGTTCCAGGGTCTGGGGCCACGACGTAGAAATTCGACATGTTCGGAATCAGCGGTCACAACGCAACGCCTACAACGCTCAACGCAACACACTCAACGCGACAAATCGTACGAACGAACTTTAAACGACGCGATGTGACAAAACGTAATGGAGGTGATGCGCTGTCCACAAGAGTCCGCGTCTCGTGTGCGCAAGATTTGTGGTCGACTGCCCTCGCCTTGTGCAGAAACGACAAGAGCCGCCCAAAAGGACGGCTCTGTCGTCGAATTTAACTCGTGACTGCGACCGTCGCGGCGCAGCTTAGGGGTCAGCCGCCGATCCGTGCGGTCCCGGAGCGGCCGTCATCGCGAACCCAGCGGACATTGGCGCCCTGACGGGTGAGCTTGTAGCAATACTGCTTGCCGTTCATCCAGCTCGTCCACTTCTGGCAAAGCTGGTCTTCGGCGACCCACCACTTGCCCGAGTCGCTAGAGCCGTCGCCGCGGGAAAAGCTCGCCGCCACCGTGCCCATCTTGCCGGTCATCCGGCCATTGGCCGAATATTGGATCGGCAGCTCGAGCCCGAGACGTTGAGATAGACGGTCTTGCCGCTGATCGCGCTGCGCAGGGCATCGCCCGCGAGCTGCTCGGCGCTGAGAGCTGTTGCCGGAAGGGCGAGCCCCACGGCCAGGAGGAGTGTTCCAGTCTTCATTGCTTCCCCATATTGTCTTGGAACTGACATGAAGGGGATAGCGCCCTCTAAACTTGGTCAATTTGGGGCTAAGCAAAGGGCATTGCGTGACAAAGTTAAGGGGCTTTGCCGCCGGGCGTTCGCCCTCGCTTAACCCTTCGCCGCCCCCTTTACCTTCTTCGCTTCGGCCTGGGTCCTGCGCCGCCTGCGCATGGCCAGCACGTTGATGATCTCCACGCCCGCCGAGAAGGCCATGGCGAAGTAGATATAGCCGCGCGGAATGTGGAAGTGGAAGGCGTCGGCCACCAGGGCGGCGCCAATCAGCAGCAGGAAGGACAGCGCCAGCATCTTGGTGGTCGGGTGGCGTTCGATGAACGCCGATACGGGCCCCGAGGCGAAGTACATGACGGCGATGGCGACCATGACGGCTGCGATCATCACCTCCACGTGCTCGGCCATGCCCACAGCGGTGATGATCGAGTCGACCGAGAACACGAGGTCGATAATGGCGATCTGCACGATGGCCGCAGTCAGCGACTGCACCACGACATTGCCCCCGTTCTCATCATCCTCGCCTTCGATGCCCAGGTGGATCTCTCGCGTGCCCTTCACCAGGAGGAACAGCCCGCCGGCCAGCAGGATCAAATCACGCCACGAGAAAGCATAGTCGCCGACGCTGAAAATCGGCGTCGTCATGTGGATGAACCAGGCGATGAAGCCCAGCATGATCACCCGGAAGACGAGCGCCAAGGACAGGCCGATTCGCCGGGCCATCAGCTGCTGGTCCTTCGGCAGGCGCTGCACCATCACCGAAATGAAGACGACGTTGTCGATGCCGAGCACGATTTCCATCGCGCTCAAGGCCAGGAAGCTCGCCCAGACGGCGGGGTCGGTCAGGAATTCGACGAATGGCATGGGTGTGGAATCTGCGTGGTAGTGGAGCTTATGCCCCGAGCTAATAGCTCAAGATGCCGGACCTGGTCCATCGCCTGTTGTGGCATGACGCCGCGGAGCGCCCGTCCCAGTCCCACGGACGTGAAATAGGCCGCCGTGGCGAGGAGCGCGATCTTGATCCAGAGCGTGGACGGAAACGGATTGGCGACGGCGACAGCTGCCGCGACCGCCCACGCAAGCGCCACGAGGCCCGAGAGGATGCGCAGGCGCACGACCCGGAACGGGTGCACGCAGGGGACCGGCACGAAGGTAAGGAGCACGAGTCCGACCACCACGGCGAGCGCGCCATAGGGGGGCAGGCCCAGCACGAACAGATAGAGCAGCACGATGTTCCAGATGGCCGGGAAGCCGACGAAGTATCCCTCCTCCGTCTTGCTGTCCACGTCGGAGAAGTGGAACAGGCCCGACAGCAGAATGGCGATGGCGGCCGGCAACCTGGACCATTCCGGCAAGAGCGCCGTCTCGGTCAGCACGAAAGCGGGGATCGCCACATAGGTCAGATAGTCGACGATGAGATCGAGGCGTTCGCCGCTGAAGCGCGGCAGCACGGCTTTGACGTCGAAGAGCCGCGCCAGGGGACCGTCGATCGCATCGACGATGAGCGCGATGCCGAGCCAAACAAACATCATCTGCCAGTCGGCCTGATAGGCGGCGCGGAGCGACAGAAGGGCAAGCACGGCACCGATGGCGGTAAGAACGTGAACGGACGCGGCCTGAACGCGGCGGTTCACGAGACCATGTCCCGGCAAGCGTCGGCTCTAGAGGCGGCGCTTGGCCCTTCCAAGCACCATGACGTCATTGCCGCCATCGAATGTCGCCAAACCTTGCTGATGCTTCAATCGCCCCCTCTGGCCATAGAGCAAATCGAGGTCGAAATCGAGTGGTTGGGCCTTGCCCCCAAAAAGGAAAAAGCCGCCGCCCTGGACGGGGCGGCGGCAGTTTAGGCGAAAAGGGGACTATTCTATTTTTTCAGGAGTTCTCGTTTCGGCTTACCAATCGATCTGGGCCCGCATGCCGAAGCCCGTGATGTCGGCGCCGTCGTTGACGCCGCCTTCGATCTCCGACTGCGTGACGTTGAACTTCAGCGCCGTGTAGTCGGTCAGCCACCAGTTGAGGCCGATGAGCCAGGTCTTCTGCTCGCCGCACTCTTCACACATGACGGCGTTGGGAGCCCCCGAGGCGTTGATGGCGGCTGCGCCATCGCTGAGGTCGATGACGTCGTACTTGCCCGCGAGCTGCCAGGCGCCCCAGCCACCGCTACCCCCATAGACGGGATTCTTCGGCTTGACGCGGCCGAACGCACCTTCGTCAGCCTCGTAATTCCGCATATCGTCGGTCAGGAACACGCTGCCTTCGATATACCAGCCGTTGTAGGTGGGTTTCACGCCAGGGGCGATGCCCGGCGCAACGTTCGTCTCGAGCTGTGCGTACTCGCCTTGTACCGAAAAGCGCTTGTACACGGCGGCGCCTTCGAGAACGAACATGTCGTCGTTCTCGCCGATGAACGGCGTCTGCACGAACCGGTCGGCGAGATGGAGATCCGCGGCCCGAGCCCGATAGCGGAAGAGTTCCGCAAAGCCCGTTTCGTCCGACGTACCGGCGTCGCGATGACGATAGTTGGCGCCCAAGTGGACGACGGTCGTGTCGTTGTTGATCGGCGCCACGGTACCACGGACCGAGAACGTTGATTCGCTGTCGAACCACGTTTCCTGGTTGCTGGTGTTGCCGCCGAAATAGCCGGTCTGGAACGACCAATGTTCGTCACCGGCCCATACGCCAGTACCGATCTGGCGGTCGATGCCGAAGGCCTCGATGAACGCGGACCGCTCCATGAAGGTGATAAACCGCGAGCTCGTCATGTCTTCCAGCGAGTTGGCGGTCTTGAACTGACCGATGAGGATTTCCGACTTCTCCCAATCGGCCCAGTTGGCGTACGCGATATAGGCGTCCTTGACCTCCGACGCGTCGCCCGCGAAGTCGACCTCGAACTTGTACTTCCAGTCGTAGTAGACGACACCCTCGACGCCGAGACGCGCACGGCGAAGTTCGACACCGTTGACGTTCGGCTCGCCGGTGATCGCCTCGTCCTGATCGATGGAGTTGAAGTCCCCCATCAAGCGGCCGCGGACCTTGAACTTGAACTTGCCGTCGCTGCTGGACAGCTCGGGCGCCCCCTTCCACTTGACCTTGAGATCAAGGTCGCTACCGCCGGAGCCAGACGATGCCTTGGCGGAAGCCGCCTCGGATTTGGCCTGGTTCACTTGACGCTGAAGCTCTTGCATCTGAGCCTGCATGGCGCGCATCTGCGCCTGAAGCTCCTCCATGCTCGCTGCCTTCGCGGCCGGGCTGCCCGACACGAGAAGACCGAACGCGCTAGCGCCGGCGAGCAAATAGAGACTGGTTTTCTTAGTCCCCCGATCATGACCCCTCTCCACTCTGTTAAAGTGTTGCGTGTTTTGTTAATCAGCTCAGTTGTTTAGGAGAATTCGTTGTCTCCCGTTGAAAGCCGTTCCGCCGCGTTTCCGCGACCGAGCCATACCGTTCTATTTCCTGGGCAATGACGCGCTTGTGACAGTCCGACGACGCTGGGGATTTCGTGGTCCACTGTTGCGGATAGGCCACGGTACGCAGTGCTTGCGGATTGCACGTGAACGGCAACCCAGCGGTCGGCAACTCACTCTAGGCTTCTGAGAAAGCAGCAGAATGCTGTTTCGGACGGTCGTCCCCGGGATTCTCGCCGGGAATGCCGAAGAGGGCTTCCGGGCGGGAGCGCACGCGGCCTTAGGGCGTGGCCGGCACGACCGAGAAGCCGTGCGCCTCGAATCGTGACGCCGCGTCGGGCCCGCGCAGATATGCCAGGAAGGCTCCGGTGCTCGATGATGTCGCCGCCTTGAGCTTTGCCGCCGGGTAGACGATCGGCGGATGGCTGTTTTCGGGGAACGTGCCGAGGACCCTGACGTTCGGGTCCGCTTTGGCGTCGCTCGCATAGACGATGCCGAGCGGCGCCTCTCCGCGCGAGACAAGCCGCAGGGCCGCGCGAACGTTCTCGGCTTGCGCGAGTTTGTCTTTAACCTCGCCCCAGACGCCCAAGCTCTCGAGCGCCGCCTTGCCATATCGGCCCGCGGGCACCGCATCCACGCCGGCAATCGCCAGCCGTCCGTCGCCAAGAAGGTTCGACAGGGGGAAGCCCGGCCCGATCGTGGCGGTCAGCGCCGAGCCCCTTGGGGCGATCAGGACGAGCTGGTTCGATAGGAGATCGAAGCGGCTCCCGGGCTCGATCAGGTTGCGCTCGGCCAGATAGTCCATCCAAGCCTGATCGGCGGAAATGAATATGTCCGCCTCGGCGCCCTGCTCGATTTGCTTTGCCAGGGCGGAGGTCGCCGCATAGGAGATCACAGGCTTTTCGCCGGACTTCTCCTGCCAATCGGACGCCACGGCATCGAGGGCGTTTTTCAGGCTCGCGGCCGCGAACACGGTCGGGCTTTCGTCGGCGGCCGGAAGATGCTGCGGGCTGGCCGCCAGGCACACAGCCAGGAGAGCCGTCCGGCCACACCAAAACTTGAGAGTCTTGAGCATTTCTCCGCCCCGCCAGACAAGGCCGTGCTTTCCGAAGCGGGCTACGCTATGACCGCCGCAAGATAAAGGCCGCAGGACGACGCATGGGCAAGCCCACCTCCCCTGTAGACGATTTCGATGTTGCCGTGGTCGGCGCCGGTCCCGCAGGCACCGCCGCGGCGCTCGCACTCGCGCATGTGGGGGCCAAGGTCGCGCTGATCGGGCCGCCGCCGCCAAAAGCGGAAACCGCACGTCCGGAAACGCGCACGGCGGCGCTGCTGACGAGCTCCGTCGATCTCCTGAAGCGCCTGAACGTTTGGGAGGCGCTCGGGCCCCACGCCGCGCCCCTGAAGGCCATCCGCATCGTCGATGCCTCGCGCAGCCTCTTGCGCTCGCCCGACATCGCGTTCGAGGCGCAAGAGCTCGGACTTGGAGCCTTCGGCTACAATGTCGCCAACACGGTGCTCAACGAGGCGCTCTATGCGCGCGCGCAAGATGCTGTTGCGCAAGTCATTCCCGAAAGCGTTGCGGCCATTGCGATCGGCGACCGCGCGGCGGAACTCAGCTTAAGCGAGGGCAGCACCCTTACGGCAAGACTTGTCGCGGGCGCGGACGGACGCCAGTCCCTTTGCCGCGACGCGGCGGGCATCGAGACGACGCTGTCGGGCCCCACGCTCAAATTCAACACCGATACCGTCGTCGCGCTGGGCGGCGCGGAGCTTACCGCCACTCTCGACGCCGAGCCCGTGCCCTATTGGCAGGCCGTCCCGGTCAAGACGGGGCAGGTGCTGAAGCTGGGCGGCGTTCAAGGCCCCGGCACGCGGGCCTATATCGCCGTGCGCGGCGGCATCGACGTGCCACTCTATCTGGGCAGCCGGTCGACCTTCACGCTCGGCAAGTTCGGCGGCCACGCGGGACGCGTCTGATGACGGGCGACGTGCTGCATATCGGCGCCGCGCCCGCCGGCAAGCAAGTGGCGTCGCTCGATGACGCGCTGAAACCGCAGCTCACCCATGCCTGGGACATCGGCGTGCTCTACGGGCCCACGGTGCGCCGGACTTCTTCGCGCCCGGCTATATCGACACCTTGTTCGCCGCGGACTGGGAGGTGCATTACAACTCCAATCCGACGGGCGTTCGGCTGATCGGTCCGAAGCCGGTCTGGGCGCGGCTCGACGGCGGCGAGGCGGGGCTTCATCCCAGCAACATTCACGACAACGCCTACGCCATCGGCAGCATCGATTTCACCGGCGACATGCCGGTCATCCTCGGGCCCGACGGCCCCTCGCTCGGCGGCTTCGTCTGCCCCGCCACCATCGCGCAGTCCGAGCTGTGGAAGATCGGTCAGCTCCGTCCCGGCGACACCGTGCGCTTCACGCGGCTTACCCCGGAGGAGGCGGCGCTGCGGCTGGCCAAGCAGGATGCCGAGTTCGCGACGCTCAAGCCCGAGACATCGCCGCGCACCCTGCACGAGAATTTCGGCGCCGACGATTGCATCGTGGCGTCGCGCGAGGCCGACGGCGACCGGCCCTGCGTCGCCTATCGCCGCGCGGGCGATGCCTATCTCCTGATCGAATACGGCCCCATCGTGCTCGACATGGGCTTGCGGCTCCGGGCCCACGCGCTGATGCAGGCCGTCGGCCGGGCGGTAGAATCGAACGAGCTCGCCGGCATCGTCGATCTGACGCCCGGCATCCGTTCGCTGCAGATCCACTACGACCCGCGCGTGCTTGCGCTCGAGGATCTGGTCGCAGCGCTGCAAGCCATGGACGACGATCTCGGGGATCTCGCCGGCATCGAGGTGGACTCCCGCCTCGTGCGGCTGCCGCTGTCGTGGGACGATGCCGCCGTCCAGGCCACCATCGACAAATATATACGCGGCGTGCGCGCCGATGCGCCGTGGTGCCCCTCCAATATCGAGTTCATTCGCCGCATCAACGGCCTCGACACCGCCGACGACGTGAAGCGCATCGTGTTCGGCGCGACCTATCTCGTGTTCGGCTTGGGCGACGTCTATCTCGGCGCGCCCGTCGCCTCGCCCATCGACCCGCGCCACCGGCTCGTCACCACCAAATACGACCCCGCCCGCACCTGGACGCCGGACAATGTCGTCGGCATCGGCGGCGCCTATCTCTGCGTCTACGGCATGGAGGGGCCGGGCGGCTATCAGCTGTTCGGGCGCACCTGCCAGATGTGGAACACCTATCGCGTGACGGGCGCGTTCGAGCCCGGCAAGCCCTGGCTCCTGCGCTACTTCGATCGCATTGAGTTCTATCCCGTCTCGGGCGACGAGCTTCTCGATTTCCGTGATGCATTCTTGGAAGGCAAGCGCGAGGTCGAGATCGTTCCGGGCCGCTTCCGCCTCGCGGACTATCGCGCCTTCGTCGCAGAGCACGCCGACAGCATTGCCGCCTTCAAAGCGCGTCAGCAGGCGGCGTTCGACGCCGAGCGCGCACGTTGGCAGGAAGCGGGCGCGGTCTGGAACGGAGGCCCCGCCGATGTGGGGCCGGCCGCCGAGGAGGCGGCACTGCCCGAGGGCGCGATTGCGGTCGAAAGCCCGGTGCCCGGCAGCGTCTGGAAGATCCTCGTCGAGCCGGGCCGTGCCGTCATTGAAGGCGAGGCGCTGATCGTCGTGGAGTCCATGAAGATGGAGATCAATGTCTGCGCGCCGTGGTCGGGCGTCGTGCGCGAGGTGCGCTGCGCCGAGGGCCGCGCCGTGCAGCTCGGCCAGGCCCTGGTCATCATGGCGGAGCCAAGCGCATGACGCGCGCGCCGGCCGGACTCTCGCTCGACATCGCCACTCTCGAACGCCTCTACGCCGCAGGCGAGACAAGCCCGGAAAATGTCATCCGCGAAGTCTATGCGCGCATCGCGGCGCGGGGCGTTCTGCCGGATTGGATCACGCTTGTCGAAGAGGACGCGGCTCTCGAGCGCGCGCGCCATGCGCCCCACGGTCCCCTCTACGGCATACCGTTCGCGGTGAAGGACAATATCGACGCCGCTGGACTGCCCACGACCTGCGCCTGTCCGGCCTTTGCTTACACGGCGGAGCGCTCCGCACGGTGGTGGACCTGCTGGAGCAGGCGGGCGCGATCCTGATCGGCAAGACAAATCTCGATCAATTCGCCACGGGGCTGAACGGCACCCGCTCGCCCTATGGCATTACGGCGAGCACGTTCGACCCCGCTCATATCTCCGGCGGATCGAGCTCCGGCTCGGCGGTGGCCGTCGCGGCGGGTCTGGTGTCGTTCGCGCTCGGCACTGACACCGCGGGGTCGGGGCGGGTGCGCGCGCCAACATCTCTCGGCCTCAAGCCGACCAAAGGCCTCATCAGCACCCATGGTGTGGTGCCGGCCTGCCGCACCCAGGACGC
>NZ_LPWD01000169.1 GCF_001723295.1 Methyloceanibacter marginalis | reverse complement strand
CGCGCGCCCCGTACCTTTTCCAGCATGTCCATGGTGAAAAGTCGGGCGAGCCTGTTGCTCCTGGGTCTTGCGTTCGCGGCCTCGACGGCTGCGCCAGCCCTAGCCGCTCCGCCCGTGGTGCTTGCGCAATATTTCGAGAGCTTGGGCGACCAGCCGGAAGAGTCCGGGGACGTGCCGGCCTTGGACGATCCGGCTTTGGAGGGTTTGGACCTCCCAAGTTTAGGGGACATGGAGGGCGCCGAGCCGCATTTGAGGCCGGACATGAAGCCCGGCGCGGACGAGGGGGCGCCGCCGCAATCGGCGGAGGATACCAAGGGCCACAAGCTGGAATCCGGTGAGGTCCCGCCGCCAGTGGATCCGGCCGACCGGCCAAAAATGCTGGCCGAGCTCTACGAGAAGCTCGGCGGCGCGCCCAATGCCAGTTCGGCCGAGCCCATCATGACGGCCATCGAGGAGCTTTGGGCCGTCTCGGGCAGCGATACGGTCGACCTTCTGATGAGCCGGGCCGCCCAATTCGCCAACGCGGCGGAAATCGATCTGTCTCTGGCTATTCTCGACGCCGTCGTGGATATCGCTCCGAACGAGGCGGAGGTCTGGTATTTGCGGGCGAAGGTGAATGTGCTCCAGGGCAAGCCCGAGCGCGCGCTGACCGATCTCAGGCGGGCGCTCGATCTCGACGCCAAGCACTATCGCGCCATCACCGATCTCGGGCTCGTGCTCGAGCAGCTGGGGGCCAAGAAGGAGGCGCTGGAGGCCTATCGCCGGGCGCTGGCGGTCAATCCCTTCTTGGAAGATGCGCAGTCGGGCGTCGACGCGCTCAAGCGCGAGGTCGAAGGCCAGGACATCTAGCTTCGAACTCCGCGACGCTATTCCTCGGTGCCCGCCTGGACTTCGGCAATGCGCAGCAGGTTGGTGGCGCCAGACTTACCCAACGGCACACCGGCCGAGATGATCACCTGCTGGCCGGGGAGCGCGAACTCCTCCTGATAGGCAATGCGGCAGGCCTTGGCGACCATGTCGTCGAGATTGCGCGGGTCGTCGGTCAGCACGCAATGAAGCCCCCAGACGATCGCCAGCTTGCGGCCGGTCGCAGGGATGGGCGTCAACGCCAGGATCGGCTGTTGCGGCCGTTCGCGGGCGGCGCGCAGGCTCGTGGCGCCGGACGCGGTGTAGCAGACGATGGCCGCGAGATTGAGCGTCTCGGCCACGGTGCGGGCCGCCGCCGAGATGGCGTCCGCCCCGGTCGCTTGCGGGTCGATGCGCTGGGCGTGGATGATGGCCGCGTAGAGAGGATCGCGCTCAACCTCTATGGCAACACGGTCCATGGTCGCGACGGCGTCGACGGGGTATTTGCCCACGGCCGACTCGGCGGACAGCATGACCGCGTCGGCGCCTTCGAACACGGCGGTGGCAACGTCGGAGACCTCGGCCCGTGTCGGCACCGGCGCGTAGATCATCGATTCCAGCATCTGGGTGGCGACAACCACGGGCTTGCCGGCGTTGCGCGCCGCGCGGCTGATCTGCTTCTGGAGCCCGGGGACCTTCTCCACGGGCATCTCAACGCCGAGATCGCCGCGCGCGACCATGATGCCGTCGGCGAGCTCGAGGATTTCCTTGAGGTGGTTCACCGCCGACGGCTTCTCGATCTTGGCCATGATCGCGGTGCGGCCGCGCGAGAGCTTGCGTGCTTCGGCGATGTCCTCGGGACGCTGCACGAAAGAGAGCGCGACCCACGCGACGCCGAGGGACATGGCGCATTCGATGTCGGCGCGGTCTTGCGGTGGCGCTGAAGGGCAGCACCGTGTCGGGCAGGCTGATGCCTTTGCGGCTGCGAGCAGGCCGGAGGTCAGCACCTCGGCGTCGATGCGCACGTCGCTTGCCTCGACCACGCGCAGTTTCAGCTTGCCGTCGTCGAGGAGGAGGGTGTGGCCTTTTTCGACGGCTTCGAAGATCTCCGGATGGGGGAGCTGCACGCGTCCCAGGCCGCCAATGGCCTCGCGGCGGACGAAGCTCAAGATGTCGCCCTTCGTCAGCCGCATGGAGCCGGAGTCGAGCTTGCCGATGCGCAGCTTGGGACCCTGCAGGTCAACCAGGATGCCGATGGGCCGGGAGAATTCAGATTCGAGCTTGCGGACGATGGCGTGAACTTCGCGCAAGCCATCGTGGGTCGCGTGGCTCATGTTCACGCGAAACACGTCGGCGCCTGCTTCGAACAGGCGGCGCATCGTTTCTTCGTTGGTGGAGGCAGGACCGAGCGTAGCGACGATCTTGACTCGGCGATTTCGCCTCATTGGGACTTTGTTTCTTCACCTTCCGGATCGGTGAGACGGACGGTCCAGTCCCGCTCCTCGCCGGTATCGACTTCAAAGAATCCGGTACGCTTGTGGCCGCGCTTCTCGCAATCCTGCGTGTCGCGGATGGTGAAGGATTTGTCGTCCGTACACATGAAAAGGCCGCCGGCCCATTCGCCGCCGCGGTCGTAATCGACCGCGTGGATGTAGTAGTACCGGCCGATCAGCACGCCCTTGAGCAGGGTCTCGCAGGTGTGGGAGGCGATGTTCCACCAGCCCTCGCTCGCCCAGCCTTCCGTATCCTTATAGCCGATCGACACCCCGACGCGGCTCGCCGTGGTGTTACACAGCTTCAGGTCGGCATGGGCCGGCGTGACGCCCGGCCCCACCATGACGCCGAACGCCAGAAGAACGGCGTACATCCACCGATTGAGGGCCGGGATGCGGATTCCCGCCAATTTGCGGGTTGCGTGGGAAGCTGGCATTGGTCTCTCAAGCCTGAAGTCGCGGTTAATGAACCCCGAAACGTAGCATCGAATTGGTTGCATTTCTCTGACCGGCGAGGCTCCCTTATAAGCCTGATCGGCCCTATAACACCGTTGAAAATGCGAGGTAAATGCGTCGCAGCCTGGACTTTTCGGTCACTTCGTTGTTGTTGCGCGGCAGGCCGCGCGAGGCGCCCGGGGCCGATTGAGGACTGCTCGGAAGGAGCTCGAGCCTGGACACGCTTGTAGAAGACGATTTAGGCGAAAAGCCATACCGGACCATCGGCGGGGATGTAAAGCTCGGTCTCCTGATCCTCTGCGATCATGCCAGAAC
>NZ_LPWD01000168.1 GCF_001723295.1 Methyloceanibacter marginalis | reverse complement strand
GGCATCATCGGCAACCCGATCACCTACAAGGTGGGCGGTAAGCAGTATGTCGGCGTTTACTCCGGCATCGGCGGCTGGATCGGTCTTCCGGTCACCGCTGGTCTGGATTTGAGCGACAAGTTTGGCGCCATCGGTGCCACCGCCATGACCAAGGCCGCTGGCCTGCAGCATATCCCGCAGGGTGGTGAGCTGAACGTGTTCCGCATCTACGAGTAATCGTCGATAGCAGAAACGTGTAGATTAACGGCGTCCGATGCCCTTGCGGCATCGGGCGCCTTTTTCCTATATAACGCTAGAAGATTAGGCACCCACGGCGGGTCAGTCCGGTGGGATTTCGGTCCTAGCGTCCCGGCCCGCCTTGCATATAAGGCGATAGTCCGTGTCATTCCCCCATTTCTCCCTTACCGCGTCTCTGGCCGTCGGCATTCTGAGCCTCGGTATCGCGGCCGCCCCCGCGGCCGAGAAGAAGGACGTGAAGCGCGACCTCAACAAGACCTATGAGGAGCTCACCCCCAGTGAGCACATCGCGATCCGCGCCGCGGCCAAGGCCGCCTACAAGGCCAAGAAGCTCAGGACGCTCAATATCTGCGCCGATCCCGGCAACATGCCCCTCTCGAACATGGCAGAGAGAGGCTTCCAGAACAAGCTGGCGAAGCTGCTCGCCGACGCGACCGGCGCCGAGATCAAATATCATTGGCAGCCCTTCATTGAACGCGGGCTGACGCGCTCGACCTTCGAAGAGCATTATTGCGACGTGATGTTCGACGTTCCGTCGACCTATGACCGGCTTCTCACCACGGAGCCCATCTACAAGACCCCTTACGTGCTCGTTTATCGGAGCGACAAAGGGCTGGAACTTACCGGGTTGGACGATCCGAAGCTCAAGGACCTCAAGATTGGAGTCTTTCAGACTTCGGGTGTTCGCCGGGCCCTCGCCAAACGCGGCATCTTCGAAAACGTGGAACTGCAGCTCCAGACCCATGACGGCGATCTCGTGCCCGAGAACCAGCCCTGGTACGTGATTCAGAAAATGCTCGATGGAAAGCTTGATGTGGCCGCCGTGTTCGGGCCCTTCGCCGGCTGGGTGAAGACCATGAAGAATGAGCCCGTCACGATCCAGCCGATCAATCTAGACGACGATACCGTGCAGATGGAGTTCGAGCTCGCGATTGGCGTGCGTCCGACGGACGTCTTCCTCAAATACCTGCTCGACTGGGCCCTCGAGGATAATGCCGAGGAGGTCCAGGCGATCATGAAGGAGTACGGCGTGCCGCTGGTCCAGTGCAGCAAGTGCACCGTTCCTGGCGATCTGCCGGCCCATGGCAGTTACATCAAGCTCGCCGACCAGAAATTCGAGGCACGTCCGGATCTGGCCTCGCCCGATCAGATCGTCACGCAAGAGAAGCTGGAAAGGTGGCTGGCGGAAGGCGCGGACCCGCAGCAGGAGCTGAGCAACGCTCTGATCGCCAATGACCAAGATCGCATCATGTTCCTGGTCGGCAAAGGCGCCGACGTCAACAAGCGGGACTTGCAAGGGTGGACGCCGTTGACCAGCGCGGCCCGTCAGCGCCACGACAAGACGATCGATCTTTTGGTCGAGCTTGGGGCCGATCCCAACAAGCACGACGGAAACGGCATCACGCCGCTCGCCGCCGCGCTGATGCGCGACCACATTCCCTCGATCAAGACGCTGATCGATCATGGCGCTGACCTCGAAGAGCCTGGCCAGGACGGCTTTCGGCCATTGGCCCTGGCTCTTGCCGAGCAGAAATACGAGGCGGCAATGGCGCTTATGGAAGGTGGCGCCGATGTGAGCACGCCTTCCGGCAGTGATGGCTTGACGCCGCTGATGATCGTCGCGGCGCAGACCGGCCCGGCGGAAGGCTCGATCTTTCTACCCGGCAGCACGCGGCCGACCGACGTCGCCAAAGCCTTGATCAACAAAGGCGCGGACGTCGACGCACAGGCCAATAATGGCATGACCGCATTGATGGTCGCGGCGGCCAACAACAGCGCCCCGATGATCGGTCTGCTGATGGATGCGGGCGCCGATCCGACGGTGAAGAATGCCCGGGGCGAGACCGCCGAGGATGTCGCCAATCTCAATAACAACAAGGAAGCCTCTCAGGCCATCCGGGTGTTGTCCCTCTCACGGGCAACCGTCCCGCCCCAGGCTTCGGACGCGGAGAGCGGAGACACGGCGAAGCAGTGATGACAATCTTCTCGCAAGTGCTGGGACGGGCAGGGGCCGCGGCGATAGCCGTGGCCTTCTGTCTAACTACGGCCACGCTCGTCTTTGCGGCCGACTATCCCGACTTCAATGACGAGTCGGTGACGAAAAGGACCGAGGAGATCATCAAGGAGCGTTCGACGGACGGCGTGTTCGTCTTCCACGACCCAAAGCTCAATGAAGATCTCAATCTGGTCTATGAGAAGATTCGCGTCATTCGCGGCATGAAAGGCTATGGCTGGTTCGCCAACG
>NZ_LPWD01000167.1 GCF_001723295.1 Methyloceanibacter marginalis | reverse complement strand
CAGCACTGGCTTCAGAGCAGATCTCGTTGCCCAAGGTTTCGCGCGCGTCTATTCGCTCGCCGATGGCCGCGCCTGCATACAAGCTCTGCTTGTGGCCGAAGGGGAGGCGCGCGAGGCCCGGCGCGGACTATGGCGTTCCTGGGCCTATCGCGTGCAGGAGGCGGGCGATGCCAGCGCCTGGGCCGGTTCGTCCGCACCTACCAACTCATCGAGGGCACTGTTCACGCCATCGGGGAAGGGCGCAAACTGCTCTATGTGAACTTCGCGGAAGACTGGCGCAGCGACTTCACCATCACCATCGAACGAAAGGCCCTGGGGGTATTCGAGGCGGCCGGTCTCGACCTTGGAGCGCTTCCCGGCAAGCGCGTGCGTGTACGGGGATTTGTCGAGTGGTGGAACGGGCCAATGATCGCGGCCACCCATCCCGAGCAGATCGAGGTCTTGGCGCCGGCATCGCCCGCCGGCTGAACGCCCCAAACGAAAATGGCCGGGCTTTTTGGCCCGGCCATGATCCGTTCGAAATCGTGGATGCCGTCTAGGCAGCCTTGCCGTGCGGTTCGGCTTCTGCGGCCGCCTTGGCAGTGCGCGCGGACTTTGCGAGCACGTCATCGATCTTGGCGACGGCGGATGCCTCGTCCAACTTCTCCACGGCGGCAAGCTCGCGCGCCATGCGATCGAGCGCTGCTTCGTAGAGCTGACGCTCGGAATAGGACTGCTCGGGCTGGGCTTCGGAGCGGTACAGGTCGCGCACCACCTCGGCGATGGAAATGAGATCGCCGGAGTTGATCTTGGCCTCGTACTCCTGGGCGCGGCGCGACCACATGGTGCGCTTCACGCGGGCTTTGCCCTTGAGCGTCGTGAGGGCCTTCTTGACCACCTTGTCCTCGGACAGTTTGCGCATGCCGACGCTCTCAAGCTTCGAGGTCGGGACGCGAAGGGTCATCTTGTCCTTCTCGAAGTTGATGACGAACAGCTCAAGCTTCGCACCGGCAATCTCTTGCTCTTCGATGCTGACAATGCGGCCAACGCCATGGGCCGGATAGACGATATACTCGTTCGTCCGGAAACCGTGTCTCTGCTGGGGTCTTTTCTTTTCCGGCATGCGATCGCCTCACTATTGAAAATTGCTTGGTGGGCGCGAACGCTTGGAGCGTGAAGCCTGCCTTGGAAACTCGAAAGGCCAGCGATTGGTTCGCCGGCGCCGCCAAAAGCGGCTTTCGCGGGGCAATAAGCGAGCGGTCGATCAGGAGGCCTGATCGTGCCAACTCCCTCAAGTCAGAAAAAAAGCGCGCCCAAACGGCGTCGCCTCTCTTGGTGCTTCACGCGCCGACAGTCTGCGCCATTTCAAAAGCACCATAACACAAATTTAGTGAATCTGGAAGCCGTGCGGCAGTGCAGCATGGCCCATGAGCGGGCGCAATATGCGGCATTTTGACCATAGGGTTAACGCTTAACCCCTTGAAGAGCCTCAATCCCCTTCGCCTGGCTCCTGGGAGAAATATTTCTCGAACTTGTCCGGCTCGGAGACGAAGGCGTCGGCGTCGGCAGGGGCCGGCTTCTTGGTGGTGATGTTGGGCCAAGTCTCCGAATACTGGCGGTTCACCTCCAGCCATTGGTCCAGGCTCGGCTCGGTATCCGGCTTGATCGCGTCAACCGGGCATTCCGGCTCACAGACGCCGCAGTCGATGCACTCGTCGGGATGAATGACGAGCATGTTGGCGCCCTCGTAGAAACAATCCACGGGACAGACCTCAACACAGTCGGTGTACTTGCACTTGATGCAAACTTCAGTGACGACGTAAGTCATCGATCCCACATGCTCTGAGGCTTGCCCAGCCTTGTTCTCAAAAAGCCCTTATCGGGCCGTCCGACAAGCCCCGGGAGCGCCCTGCGTATAACAATAGGCCGGGCAGCACAAGGCAGCGCAAGACCCCGCAAACCCTTATTTTTGGGATGCATTTGCGGCTTGGGGCGCGACCGTTAGGTTGAATTTCCTGGTCCGAACTAAGGGCGCGTCAATCTATTTATGGCACCTCCCATTGGTTGTTCCGCGGTGAGGCGCACCTAGCCGCCCGCCCAACCCTTTGGCGCGCGAGAGGGGCCAATCTGGAATGCAAGACCTGTCAGGAGCCCTGAGCAAGCGGCTGCACCTAGCCCAGGTCTGGCCCTTGGTGGCCGTGGGCCTGCTCGGCCTGGTGCTCGCTGCGGCAGCCTGGATCACCGTGTCGGTTTGGGAAGAAAGGCTTGCCAAGGCCCGGTTCAATGCGGTGGCGGGCGATTATGCAGCGGTCCTGCAAAACGGACTCGACGGCTATCTGGACAAGATTCGCGCCTTGCGCGCGTTCTATGACGCTTCCGAGGGCGTCAATCGCCGCGAATTCGATCTCTTCACGAGCCAGATTCTGTCCGGCCACGGCAGCGCCATGCGTCTCCTCTGGTGCCCCCGAGTTGATCGTCAAGAGCGGCCCGTCTTCGAGAGCGGCGTGCAGAGGTCCGGACTGACTGATTTTTCGATCAAGGATTGGGCGCCGACCGGCAACGTCCGGGACGCGACGGAGCGCGAAGAGTATTTCCCGATCCTCTATTCCAGCGTCTCACATGCTCGTACCGCGACGTTCGGCACGGATCTCCACTATGAGCGTGCGCGAAGCAGCGCAATACGCCGTGCGCGTGACGGGGATACGATGGCCACTGCACAAAACATCCAACTCCGCAATCCCATTGGTGGGAAGCGCCCGGGGTTCATCGCTTTCTTGCCGGTCTACAAGCCAGGCACCCTTCACGACAGTATCGTCAGCCGGCGCCGAAATCTGGAAGGGGTTATCGCCGGGGCCTTTCAGACCTCCACGGTTTTCGATGCAATTCTTGCACAAGCGGTTCTCCCGCCTAGCGTCGATCTGTTCATCTACCCCTCAAATAACGATCAGAATGCTCCTCCGCTTTATGCGCGCGTCGTCGGTCGTCAGACACGCTGACCTCGTCCGAAACGCGAGCGTCACTTGCGCAAATGACGCATTGGTCGGCTGACTTGACTGTCGGCGATGCGCGCTGGAACCTTTTTCTTGTGCCGCGCAAGGGCGCGTTGACCGGCCATTATCGCACCTTTGCCGTCGGCGTGATCGGACTGATCTTCGCTGCAGTGCTCGCCTATGTGTGGGCTTCGCTGCGGCACACTTTGCGCCTGGAGACCGCCAACCGGCGCATCCTCCAGCTCGCGCAGACGGACATTTTGACGTCCTTGGCCAATCGCCGCGCCTTCATGAAACGGCTCAGCATGGCCTTCAATGCGAGCCTGCGCGGCTCACCGGCATTTGCCGTGCTCTACCTGGACATCGATGACTTCAAGGACGTGAACGACACGCTTGGTCACGCCATGGGCGATCAGCTCCTCAAGGAAGTCGTGGCGCGGCTGAAAAACGTGGTGCGGGAAGAAGACCTCGTCGCGCGCTTCGGCGGCGACGAGTTTGCCGTTCTCGCCTGCAACGTGAACGATCCCACGGAAGCTGGAACGCTCGCCGCGAGAATCGGCGAGACTCTGGCCAAACCGTTTATCATCGACGGTCACAAAATCTCCGTCACCTCGAGCATCGGCATCGCGCACTTCTCGCACGACATTGCCGGCCCCGAAGCGATGATGGTCCAGGCCGATCTCGCGCTCTATGGCGCCAAGGACGAAGGGCGCAACTGCTATCGCTTTCACAGCGAGGATCTCGACAGGCAAGTCCATGAACGGGTCCGCGTCGCACACGAGCTAAGGGCGGCGATCGAGGACGGCGAACTGGAGCTCTACTATCAGCCGCAAGTCGAGCTCGCGACGGGGCGCTTGACCGGGGTCGAGGCCCTGGTGCGGTGGAATCATAAGACGCGCGGATTGCTCACGCCCGGCTCGTTCATTGCCATTGCGGAGCGTACCGGGGCGGTGCAGCCGCTCGGGAGCTGGGTCTTCGATGAGGCCTGCCGGCAGATGAAGGCGTGGCAGGCCGAAGGCGTCGCGCCGCACGTGCTCGCGGTCAACGTCTCGGGCGTTCAGCTCAAGTCGGCCGACCTCGAACGGGAGGTCGCGGCCAGCATTGCCAAATGGGGCCTCAATCCGGGCGAGATCGAGCTGGAACTCACCGAGTCCGTTCTCATGGAGGCGACGCAACGGCATGGTGCTACCCTTGAGTCTCTGCGCCGCATGGGACTCCGGATTGCCATCGACGATTTCGGCACGGGCTATTCGTCGCTCAAATATCTGACCACATATCCGGTCAACCGTCTGAAGCTCGCCCAAGAGTTCGTGTTCCGCGTGACGGTGGATTACCGGAACGCCGCCGTCGTGCGCGCGGCCATCCGGCTTGCCCATGAGCTCGGCATCGATGTGATCGCCGAAGGGGTGGAGACGGAGGCACAAATGCGCTTCCTGATCGGCGCAGGTTGCGAGCAGGCGCAAGGTTATTTCTTTAGCCGGCCGGTCCCCGTGTCCCAGATGACGGCGCTGCTTCATGAAGGATGGATCAAGCCCGCGCCTGCGCCGCAGCAGCCGCGATTCACCTCCGCCGCGTAATCCGTTCCTAGGTCCAGTCGACGCGCAACGCGTCGAGACGGCGCCGGTCGCGCTTGGTCGGCCGTTTGCCGCTGCGCAGCGGGGTTAGCGGCCGGTTGGCGGGCGGCAGAGGCGTGAGATCTTCATAGAGCGTTTGCGCGAGGTTAGCGGGCCCGCGGCGCTCCGCGGCATCGACCACGCGCACGACGGCAAGACGCCCTTGGTTGGCGGTCGTAATCACGTCGCCTGCGTGAACCAATCGGCTCGGTTTCAGCGCCCGCTCACCATTGATGCGCACTTTTCCATCGCTAATGAGTCGTGCGGCGCCCGAACGCGTCTTCATCAGCCGCGCGCACCACAGCCATTTGTCGAGGCGCTGTGGCGTCATCGGCAATCCGGGTTAGCTTTTCTCGGGACGACTGCGCGCTGCAAGGCTGTCGCGGAGGTCTTTCAAGGCCGCGAAGGGCGAGTGCTCCGGCAGCATCCGCTCGCGCTTCGGTTGGCCCTGGCGGTCTCGGCCCTGCCGGGCCTGGCCATCTCGATCCTGGCCTTTGGCCTGACCCCGCTCGTTGCCTTTCGCCTTATTGTGGCCCTTGCCGTGCCGCGGGGGCCGATCGCCTGCCTCCGGCGGTTTGCGTCCTTTTCCTCGTGCGTGCTGCGGCCGCTGGGTATCCCGGCGCTTGCCCGGACGCCAAATTTCATCGAACGCGGGCTCGGGCGTGGGAGCGGCGTCTTTCGGTGCCTCCGCCACGGCGTCGGCAGTTCCGGCCGCTGGCGTCTCGAGGGCTGCCGGCGCGGGCTCGGTCGCAGTGGATTCCGCCGCCGCGGTCTCGGCAAGAGGCGTCTCAGTATGCGGAGTCTCGGCAGGTGCGGATTCGGCCGTGGCCGGTATCGCGTCGGCACCGTTTTCGCCTTCGATCTTCCGGCGCTCCAAGCGGAAGCCAAGCGCGCGCAGGATCGAGGTGAATTCATCGCCCGAGCAGCCGACCATGGACATCAGCTCCGGCACCACCCGGAAGCCGCCGTCGCCGGTGGCGCCGGTTGGAGGTGCCGCGGGTTCCTTGCGGTTTGTGCCGTTCGCTTCGGTCTGCGCGTCCGTCACCGCTGCTTGCCGCCAAATCACGCGCGCGCGGATGAGATCGGAGAGCCGCTCCAGCATGTCGATGCGGACCGCACGGTTGCCGGCCACGTGAAAGCCCGCGGCGCGCCAATATGGCTCTGGAATGGCCTTGTCGGCGGGGACAGAGGTCAGGCCCTGCTTCGGCCGCTCAGGCAGCGTGTCCGTTGTGAGATCGTGTTCTTGTCCGGCGTGGAGCACCCAAAGCAGAAGCAGCAGCTCTGCTGCCGCGGGCTTGAGCAGCGCCGGGAAGTAGAGGTTGAAGGCGCCGAAGCGGACGCCGTATTTGCGCAATTGCCCCCGGTCCGCTTGATCGAGCGCCTTGATCTCGGCGGCGGCGGTGTCGCGGCGCAGCACGCCGAGGTTCTCTGCGAGGCGGAAGGCAAGCCCGCGCGCCAGACCGGTCAGGTCCTGCGCCTCGCTCAGCGCGATCAGCGGCTTCAGCTTGGCGTCGAGATAGGCGGCGAGCCACGAAGCGAGCCGCGCCGTGACGCGCTCGCGGTCCGGCGGACCCAAATACTCGTCTGTGAAAAGCTCGATACGGGGCTTCAGCGCGGTGTCGCCGCGCGTGAGCCTGCCGATCTCCGAGCCTTGCCAGACGATCCGCCCATTGGGTGTGAGCGTGATGGTTTCATCCGCGGCGGCAGCGAGCGCCGCGGCACGCGAAGCGAGTTCGGTGGCAAGCACTTGCGTCGCCGCATGGAGCGCGGCCTTGCCGTGAATGCCGTCGCTGGACGCATCGGGCGTGAAGCGGAAGCCGTCCAGGCTGCCGACGAAGTGGTTCTCGACAAGAATCTGACCGTCTTCGCTGATCTCGGCCATCATCTCCTCCTTGTCGCGCAAGCGCCGCATGAGCACGCTGGTGCGCCGATCGACAAATCGTTGTGTCAGGCGCTCGTGAAGCGCGTCGGACAGCTTGTCCTCGATTCGCCTGGTGCGGTCCTGCCAGTGCTCCGGATCGTGAAGCCATTGAGCCCGGTGAGACACAAAAGTCCAGGTACGAATTTGGGCGAGGCGGTTCGACAGCGTATCGAGATCGCCGTCGGTGCGGTCGGTCTGCGAGACCTGATTGGCGAACCAGTCTTCGGGAATCTTGCCTTCATCGCTCATGACATAACGGTAGAGCGTGGCCGCAAGATCGGCGTGATCGGTGGGCGAGACCTTCCGATAGTCGGGAATCTGGCACATCTCCCACAACAGCCCAACCGCCGCCGGCGATCTCGCCAGGTCGCAGATGCCCTCATCGCGGGTCACGTTCTCCAGCGCGATGACGTCATCAACCATGCGCGATCTGGTGAGGCGCGGATGCTCGGGCATCTCGCGCAAGCTTTCTTTCAGCGCCTCGATGGAGGCGAAGTTGAGGGTACGGCTGCGCCACTGCAGCATGCCGACCTGATCGAAACTGTGGGTCTCCAGCCGTTCGATCAGTTCGGGATCGAAAGGCGGGACCTGTCCTGTCACACCGAACGTTCCATCGTTCATATGGCGCCCGGCGCGGCCGGCAATCTGGCCGATCTCGGAAGGGCTGAGATTGCGGTGGGCATGACCGTCGAATTTCCGCACGCCGGCGAAAGCGACATGATCGAGATCCAGGTTGCCCCATGCCGATGCGTCCGTCGCCACCAGGAAATCCACATCGCCGTTCTGGTAGAGCTCGACTTGGGCGTTGCGGGTGCGGGGACTAAGAGCGCCGAGCACGACCGCGGCGCCGCCGCGCTGCCGCCGCACCAACTCGGCGATGGCATAGACGTCGTTCACAGAGAAGGCGACGATGGCCGCACGCCTCGGAAGACGGGTGATCTTCTTCTCGCCGGCATAAGACAGGTTCGAGAGACGCGGGCGCGACACCGAGATTGCGCCGGGCAGGACCTCGCGGATGGCATCGCGCATGGTCGCCGCGCCAAGCAGCAGCGTCTCGTTGAGGCCCCGCGCGTGGAACAGGCGGTTGGTGAACACATGGCCGCGCTCCGCGTCCGCCGCGAGTTGGATCTCGTCCACGGCCACGAAATCGGCCTCGAGCTCCCGCGGCATCGCCTCCACCGTGCACACATAGAAGCGCGCGGACGGCGGCTTGATCTTCTCCTCGCCCGTGATGAGCGCCACCTGGTTGGCGCCGGCCCGCGCCGCGACCTTGTCGTAGACCTCGCGCGCAAGCAGCCTGAGCGGTAGGCCGATGACGCCGACGTCGTGGGCCAGCATGCGCTCGATGGCGAGGTGCGTCTTGCCGGTATTGGTCGGCCCGAGCACGGCGGTGACGCCGCGTCCTCTGGCTGGACCTGTGGATTGCGTGGATAAAGCCTTGGTCATTCGACGCACTTCTTAACGTGACTCCCGTGCGGGCCGTGAACGGGAGAAGAACGAATCTCGTCCGAATCGCTGACAAAGCCCATTCGGCTTATGTTCCGCCCCTAAATTGGCACACTCCGGCGGGCGCTTTCGCGAGCGCGGCACGCGCCGGCATTCTTACAATCGACCCTATATCTGGCTTTTGCGCCCAGCCGGGGCTCTCCTCACAGGGGATCGCAACGGGAACAGAGCACGGACGAATCAGGGGATCGTGAATTTTCAACGTCCGTTCCCTACGACATGTTGGGTTTTGGGCCTTGCGCGTTAACACTCGGTAGGGCGCCTCGCCGTTACTAGCCTAGTCGACGCTCGCGCGCCGGGACCCTGCGACCTGAATCGAGGTGACGACCGCGGTGCCGTAGCCCACGGGCGTCGGCAGGACGATACGGTAGGGCACATACATCTGCGTGCCCTTGACCGGCATCAGCCAGACCTCGATCTCGTCGGACTGCGTCATCATCTGGATGCCGGCATTGTTCGGCTGGTAGCCGGAGATGGGGATGAACTTCACCCGGCAGATCGCCGCCGGGCCTGAATAGGCAGTCCGCGCCGTGTTCTGGACCATGACCCGCTTCTTCGGCTTCAGCACGAGGTCGAAGCGCGACTTGCCGTCGAACACCGGAAGCATCTGATTGCAGACGCTGAGATCGCCGTGCGGATTGGCGGAGCGGGCGGTGAGAAAGGCGCCGCTCATGGGATCGAGCACGCCTTCGAGCTGCTCGCGCTTGACCGGGATCGTGCCCGGGATCGTGCCCTTGCGCGGCGAAATGGAAACCTGCTGCACCGCCCCGTCGCCGAACGTCATGCGCAGACGCTCGTCCGTCTTGCCGCCGTCGGAATAGCTGAAGGCGTATGTGGCGGGCTCGGGGCCCGCCTCCGTCACCTGGCCGGTGCTCGCGGTGACCCCCTGCCATCTGTAAACAAGGCCCTCGAGGATGGAGAACTTGCCTTCCCCGCGCATTTGATAGCCGCTGCCGTTCAGCGTCGTGGTGACGCTGAAATTGCCGAGATTGAAGTTGCCGACCTTGACCTGATAGACCGCGATGATGCGGGCGGCGGACGTGGCAGGGCTCTCCGCCCGGGCGCGTTCGTCCTCAAGCGCCGGGCCGAGGCCGAGCGTGAGGACGGCCACAGCCAAAAGGCTCAAGCAATGTCGTGCTGCCCACATGTCTCCCGACCCCTAGCAAGACGTCCTCCCGCTAGTCCTCCTGATCCTGAGACTGTCCAGGTATTTGGCGGATTCGTCAATTCGGCCAGCATAGACGGGAATCAAGGCTGTGCCTTGACCGAATAGGACCATCCCCGTATATCTCGCCTCCCTGGCTGCCGCGCTTGTGGATAGTCACGAGCCGCAACCGGCTATCAAGATATTCGTTAGAAGGACAAAGGACCATGGCCCGTCGCTGCGAGCTGTCCGGCAAAGCCGTGCTCACCGGCAACAATGTGAGCCATGCCAAGCGCCGGACCAGGCGCCGTTTTCTGCCGAATCTGTGCAATGTCACGCTTCAGAGCGACGTGCTGAAAAAGCGCGTCCGGCTGACCGTCTCCGCCAACGCGCTCCGCTCCGTGGAGCATCGCGGCGGGCTCGACGCCTACCTGCTCAAGGCCGGCGAAGACGAGCTGTCTCTGAAGGCGCGGCGCCTGAAGCGCGAGATCGCCAAGGTGCACGGGACGCAGGGGACGCAGGCGGCCGCCTCCTAAGGCTCTCCAGGCTCCATGCCCTCACGGCAGGGCAAACTGCATGATCAGCGACCGCTGAAACGGGCTGAAATTGTCGTCCGACATCAGGGTCAGGACGGTCTCGCCGGCGCGCGAGCGGTGGACGGCGATCGCCTCCATGTTGTCGATATTGAGCCGGTCGGTCGCCTCCAGCAGCACCTCGCCCTCGATCAGTCTGCCGGCCTTGAGCTCCGCCGCGCTGATGCGGCGGATGCGCATCTTCACCCCTTCGCTGTAGCGGAACCGGCGTTCGAGCAGGATCAGGCCGCCCTCGGGGAGCCCAGCGGCGTCGGTGATGTCGAAGCCGCCGAGGCGCCGCACCGTGATGGGCCCGGGGTTGCGCCCGCCGATCAGCCAGCCGCGGAGATTGCCGTTTGCGTCCTGCAGCCGCTCGGATAAGGCGACGACGGTGTCTTTCAGCGGTCCGGCATGGATCAGCGCGACGGCTTCGAGGCCTTGATTGGCGTCCATGCCCCCCGCCTCCTTCGGCAGACGCACCACGCCGCCCGGCGGCCCAAAGCTTTTCATGGTGAAGGGGTAGCGCAGGATGCGGTGCTCGCGCTCGAAAGAGACCAGCGCTTGGCCGGTGCGCGTATCGCCTGCCGTGAGCGCCAGACCCTCGGCGTCGCGCTCGGCGTCTATGCGAAGCGGCTTGCCGTCATGGCCGAGGATCGGCCCCAGCGTCACGTTTTCCATGCCCTTCAGCCAGCGGCCGTCATAGGTGAGGTCGCGCGCATCCAGCGCCGGCGTCGGCGGCCAGCAGCGTCGTGCCGGAGGTATCCAGGCGATGCCGGAGAAGCCGCCGAAATGCCGCGACCGGCCGAACAGGTTGAGCCCGCCGCGGAAAATCAGCTTGCCGAATTCCTTACGCTCCGGCCGGTCGCGGTCGAAATTGATGGGGATGACGGAGACGCGCGTCTCGATCGCGCGATCCGGCACGTCGGCGGGCTTGGCGATCAGCGACGAGGCGACGGCGCACAGGGAGCCCACGGTGAACAGCGCAAGGGCGAGCGCCGCTCGGCGCGAAGCGCGCTTCACGTTAGTGGAGCTGCCGGCGTTTGGCGCGGGCGGCCGACGGCACGGTGCGGTGAAGTTGCCGCCAGGCGAGATCTTCGTCGAACAGCTCGGCGAGCTTCTCGGTCATCACACCGGCCAGTTCCTCAGCGTCGGTGATGGTGACGGCCCGCCGGTAGTAGCGGGTGACGTCGTGGCCGATGCCGATGGCGAGCAGCTCGACGGGCGAGCGCGTCTCGATCTCGTTGATCACCTGACGAAGATGCTTCTCCAGATAGGAGCCCGAATTGACCGAGAGTGTGGAGTCGTCGACCGGGGCGCCATCCGAAATCATCATCAGGATGCGCCGCTGCTCGGGGCGCGCCAGTAGCCGCTGATGGGCCCAGGCCAGCGCCTCCCCGTCGATATTTTCCTTGAGCAGACCTTCGCGCATCATCAGACCGAGATTGCGCCGGGCGCGGCGCCAGGGCGTGTCGGCGGCCTTGTAGACGATGTGGCGCAGATCGTTTAGGCGGCCGGGCAAAGGCGGCTTCATGGCATTGAGCCACGCCTCACGCGAATGGCCCCCCTTCCAGGCGCGGGTGGTGAAGCCCAGGATCTCGACCTTCACGCCGCAGCGCTCGAGCGTGCGCGCCAGGATGTCGGCGCAGCAGGCCGCGACCATGATGGGCCGGCCGCGCATGGAGCCGGAGTTGTCGAGCAGAAGCGTCACCACCGTGTCGCGGAACTGGGTATCGCGCTCCTGCTTGAAGGTCAGCGGGTGCATGGG
>NZ_LPWD01000166.1 GCF_001723295.1 Methyloceanibacter marginalis | reverse complement strand
TCGGTCATGGCGCGTTCGAGGTCGGCCACCGCGGCGGGCCCGCCGTTCAACGCGGCGAGCACGTCGATCAGCACGATCTGCCGGTCGAGCCGGGCGAAATGATCGCGAAAGAACGGGCGCACCACGTAGCTCTTATAGGCTTCGTAACGGCGCTCCATCAGCGACCAAAGAGAACCACGCGCGAAGCTGGTGTCGTCCTTGGCATCGAGCGGCGCGAAAGTAAGCGCGGGCGAGCCTTCGAGATCGCCGGGCATCAAAAAGCGTCCCGGCGGCAGCGTGGACAGCGCGTATTGATCGGTGCGCGCCGCGCGCAGATAGGCTTTGAACACATCCGAGAGTGTCGCGGCGCGTGCTTCGTCGGCCGCTCCGTTGGGATCGGCCTCTTGAAGCGCCTTGTGCCAGTCCTTGGCGATGGTCTTGCGGTCCGCCACGCGGGACTGGGCGATCGCATCGCGCGACCATGTCGCGTAGTCGAGTTGCAGCAAGGGCAGGTCGAGCAGCCATTCGCCGGGATAGTCCACGATGTCGATATGCAGACGCTCGCGTCCCATCTGCCGCTTCCAGAATTTTGTCGAGGCGTATTCGAGCGTGAGCCGGAGCTGGCTGATGCGCCGTGTGCTGTCGGGCCAGGTCGGCGGATCGGCGGTAAGGTCCGCGAGATGCTTCTCATATTCGAAGCGCGGCACGATCTCGTCCGGTTGCGGCTCGAGATAGGCGCGCAAGAGACGTCCCTCCGCCGCCGCATCGAAAAAAGGCAGGCGCCCGCCGGCAATGAGGTTGTGCACCAGCGCGGTGATGAACACCGTCTTGCCGGAGCGCGCGAGCCCGGTGACGCCGAGCCTCACCGTGGGCGTGACGAGGCCCGAGGCGAAATCGCCGATATTGCGGACGGCGTCGCCGGCGGCGTAGGTGTAGGTGGAGAGCGGCACGCTTCAGTTCGGTCCTTTTCAGTCGATGCCCCCCGTGCCAGGCGCCTCATAGCGCGCCCGCGCGGGCGAAGGAAGGGCGAGGGGGCATGTGGTACCTCTCCCCTTGTGCTCTGCACAACTAATGTGCGCCGCAAGTCCTGGACCTGCCTAGCAAATATGACGATTTCGCAACTGCGCGCCGGACACTGCTTTGTGTCCTTGTCAACCCCGCGTGCCGTCTTGACTTGTCGACTCGCTTCCGTAAATACGGGGCAGCCCGGCAGGGGCGCTGACCGAGCGCGCCGGATATGGGGAGCAGATGAAGAGCCCAACGACGAATGGATACGTCCGGACATGACTCTCATGGCGACTGCAAAGAAAAAAACTCTCCCCGAAGATTATCGGCCCTCGGAAGATGAGCCGTTCATGAGCGATCAGCAGCGGGCCTATTTCCGCCGCAAGCTGCTCATCTGGCGCGAGGAGATACTCCGCTCGACCAAGGAGACGCTGCAGCATCTCCAGGACGATTCGGAGCAGCATGCCGATATCGCCGACCGCGCCACATCCGAGAGCGAGCGTGCGCTCGAGCTCCGGGCCCGCGACCGGCAGCGCAAGCTGATCGCCAAGATCGACGCCGCGCTGATGCGCATCGAAGACGGCACCTACGGCTATTGCGAGGAAACCGGCGAGCCAATCAGCCTGAAGCGGCTCGATGCCCGGCCGATCGCCACCTTGAGTGTCGAGGCGCAGGAGCGTCACGAGCGCCGCGAGCGCGTCTACCGCGACGAATAACTCAATCGGTCGCCGATAAAGGCGTGGCCACGTCCTCCAGCGCTTTGCGCTCGGCGGCGACGCCGTAGCGCGCGGCAATGACCGCCGCGGCGAGCATGAGCCCGGCACCGAACAGATAGCCGCCGAACAGGCTCAGGCGCGAGCCGGTGTCGATCAACGCCCCGAACAGAAACGGCGCGCCGACACCGCCAATGCCGGTGCCCACCGCATAGAAGAAGGCAATGGCCAGCGCGCGGATCTCGAGCGGGAACGTCTCGCTCACGGTGAGATAGGCGGAGCTCGCCGCGGCCGAGGCGAAGAAGAAGATCACGGTCCAGCAGACGGTCTGCATCGTGGCCGAAAGCGCTCCGGCCGCGAACAGGGCCCCGGTCAGGGCCAGCAGCACGCCCGACAGCGCATAAGTGAAGGCGATCATGGGGCGCCGCCCCACCGTATCGAACAGCCGCCCGAGCAGCAGCGGCCCGAGAAAATTTCCGGCGGCGAAGGGCAGCAGGTACCAGCCCACATCGCTCGCCACGATGCCGTAGAAGTCGGTCAGCACCAGCGCATAGGTGAAGAAGATCGCGTTGTAGAAGAAGGCTTGCGCCACCATGGCGAGGCCGACCAGCGTGCGTTGGCGATGGGCGTGGAACAGCGTGTGCCAAACCTCGCGCAGCGGCGTGAAACGCCGCGATGTGAGCCGGAAGAGCGCTGGCTCCTCATCCGGAATGACATGGCCGCGCGCCCGATGGTGATCCTCGATGCGCTCGAGAATCGCGTGTGCCTCGTCGGCGCGGCCATGGGTCATCAGCCAGCGCGGCGATTCCGGGATCCAGGACCGCAGCAACAGAATGCCCAAGCCCAGGATCGAGCCGATGAAGAAAGCCGCGCGCCAGCCGATGTCCGGCGCCAGCACCGTCGGGTCGAGCAGGATAATGGAGCCGCCCGCACCGGCGGCCGCCCCGATCCAGAAGCTGCCATTGATGACGAGGTCGGTGTGCCCGCGATAGCGCGCGGGCACGAATTCCTGGATCGTCGAGGCGATGGCCGTGTATTCGCCGCCGATACCGGCGCCCGTCAGAAAGCGGAACAGCGCGAAGCTCCAAAAATTCCAAGAGAACGCGGTCGCCGCCGTGGCCACGATATAGACCGCAAGCGTGATGAAGAAGAGCCGCTTGCGGCCCAGTCTGTCGGTGAGCCAGCCGAACAGGAGCGCACCGAGCACCGCCCCCGCCAGATAGAAGCTGGAGGCAAGCCCCACCTCCGCGTTGCTGAGTTGCAGGACGGGACTTTCTTTCAGCGCGCCCGCCACGGCGCCAGCGAGCGTCACCTCGAGACCGTCCAGCACCCAGGTGATGCCGAGCGCCGCGACGACGAGCGTATGGAACCGGCCCCAGCGCAGACGGTCGAGCCGTGCCGGTACGGCCGTCTCGACGATCTGTGGCCCGTCTGCGCTCACTCGCTGCCGCCGCTTGGCCGCGGCCTAATCGGAAAGTCGAAATATGTGTCCGGGTAGGGCTCCGGCTGATGGGTGTAGTGCCACCACTCGAACGGATAGTTCGCGAAGCCCTGTGCCTGCATCGCCGCGCTGAGCAAGGCGCGGTTCTCGATTTCAATCGGCGTCAGTCCGGGCGTGTCCGTATTGGCCTTGGTGTCGAAGCAATCGAAGGTCGTGCCCATGGCGAGGCTGCCGTCCGGTGCATGCGCATCTTGAGGCGCGATGCAGCTCTTTCCCTCCGGCGGCGGATCCGCAGCTCCGATGGGCGTAACGGTCACGTCGAGCGTGGCGCCGCGGGAATGGCCTGAGCGCGTGGCGATGTAGTCGGGGAACAGGGCAGCCTTGTCGAGGCGCGGATACCACGCGGCCTTCGCGGCCGGATCGGTGGGCTCTTTGGCCCAGGCCACGAACGAATCGACGGCTTGCGTCGGGCGATAGCAGTCATAGACCCGCAAGGAGAGCTTCTTCGGCTTGAGAGCCGCTTGAACCTTCTTCAGCGCCTCGGCGGCCTGACGCACCAGGACGCATTCGGGAGCGCCGTAGCCCGGCACCGGCGCCCCGGTGAAGTTGTGCGGGCCCGCGTAGCGCATGTCCTGTTGGATGGAGGGGTCGACGTCGCGGAGATAGACGAAGTCCTCCGGCATCGAGTCCGCACCTTGGGCGGCGGCCATGAAAGCCAGGGCCAGGCAGGCGGCGAGCGAGGCAAGGACTGCCGAACGGCGACCGATCATAGGCCAAGCTTAGCGCATGGGCCCGGCTTGGCCATGAATCGTGAACGCGGACAAAAAAACTCCCCGCTGGAGGGCGGGGAGTGGAAGTGTTTGGGGGACTGACATGACTGGCAGAGCCAGTCGGTGTCGGACCATTAGCAGGGAACTGCCGGCGTCCTTACGATACGGGCGGTTGGCACTACCGGCGGTTTCTCCATCCACCTGCCCATCAGGGCGACCGTAAGACCGTATTCACTATGTACCGCAACCGGCCGCTCACCTCAAGCGAAACCGGCAGTGATATAAAGGCAACAGTCAACTGTAATCGGCGAAGAAACCTTAGGTATTGCCGTAATCGGCCGGGGGCCGGGCCTCGGTCTTGGCGATAATCACGTCGTCATGGGGCGGATTGAGCGGATGCGGACGCCCTTTGATTCCCGTCTCCACGACCACGTCGACGGGCCCTCCGATCATCACCAGATGCTCCACGTCGTCCCGGCGGACGAGATAAAGCGTGCGCTTTGAGTCCACCGCGACGGTCTCGATGACGCCGAGCCGCTTCTCCCTAGCTTTGCGCAAGCTCGCCGAGCTCGCCTTGCCGAAGAACGTCCTGAATGCCCAAACCAGGAGCGCAAACAGCGCGACGACGAAGAGAAGCGTGGCGACGCCGAGGATGAGGGTGTCGAAATCCATAGTGGAAGGTTCCATACGAAAGCCGAGCTTAACAGCACTTTAGGCGAGACGCTGCACCCTGAGCGCCGGCCCTCGCGCACGAGGCGATTCCTTGGGCCGCGACAGGACCTCGCGCCCATGACAATCTCCGGTCAAGACAAATCGAATCGGGTAATTTCCCAAGGCATGACAGATATTGATGCGCCCATGCGCTATGCCGAGCCGATCGCCGACCGTGCCGAGCGGGACGGCAGCGTCGGGCTCGTGGTGGCGCTAGCGCTGGCGCTGGCCGTAGCGGCTGTCGGCCTTGCCATGGTCTCGCGCGAGATGGCCGAACCGTTCGTGCTGGCGATCCTCGCCGGGCTGGCGGTGGTCGGCGTGTTCTGCCTGTTCGCGGGCGCGGTTGGCATTCTTTATTTCGGGCAGCGCCACGCGCGCAACGATCTGACCAAGGCTTTCGTCGACAATCTGCCCCAAGGTGCCCTGATCGCCGATGCGGGCGGGCGCGTGCTCTACGCCAACCG
>NZ_LPWD01000165.1 GCF_001723295.1 Methyloceanibacter marginalis | reverse complement strand
CACGCCTTCGCGACCTCGACCTGAATCTCGTTTTCCTCGACCTTAGTCACCTTGCCGAGGATGCCGCCCGAGGTCACCACGCTGTCGCCACGGCGAAGACCGGCGACCATCTCGCGATGTTCCTTCATCCGCTTCTGCTGCGGCCGGATCATCAGGAAATACATGATGCCGATGATCAGAATCGTCGGGACGAGCAGGCTGTTCAGCATCTCGAAGGTGCCACCGCCTGCTTGAGCGTATGCGAAACCGTCCATTGCTCGTGTCCCCTGCTTGGCTTAGGTAAGGCCGCTATCGGCCGGTTAGGCGTGTCTCGCGGCCTTGCGGGCAGGCTCTTATCGCGCGATTGGGGCGGACTATACTGAGCCTGAACGCCTTTGCAACGGGGCCTTGCATGAACTTTCAGGAGCCAGTCTCGGGACTTATGGAGCGGATCGCCCAGGCCCTGGAACGGCTTGGCCCGGCCCGGCCCCAGACGCCCGATTTCCGGACCGCGGACGCCTTCGTGTTTCAGGCCGAAACCGAGCGTTTTTCGCCCATCCCAGAGGTCAATCGCCTGCCCCTGCCGCTTCTGAAGGGCATCGACCGGAACCGCGACATCCTGCTCGCCAATACCGAGCGCTTCGCCCAAGGCCTTCCGGCCAACAACGCGCTTCTGTGGGGCGCGCGGGGCATGGGCAAGAGCTCCCTGATCAAGGCGGTGCACGGGGCGATTCCCGGCCTGAAGCTGGTCGAAATCCACCGGGAGGACATCGCGGCCTTGCCCCGGGTGCTCACTCATTTGCGCGCGGCGCCCGAGCACCGCTTCATCCTCTTCTGCGACGACCTTTCCTTCGAGGCGATCGACACCTCGTACAAGTCTCTGAAAGCGGTGCTGGAAGGCGGTATCGAGGGGCGGCCGACGAATGTGCTGCTCTACGCCACCTCCAACCGAAGACATCTGATGCCGCGCGAGATGGTCGAGAACGAGCGCTCGACCGCCATCAACCCGTCGGAGGCGGTGGAGGAAAAACTCTCGCTATCCGATCGTTTCGGGCTGTGGATCGGGTTCCACAATTGCAGCCAGGACGACTACCTCGCCATGGTGCGCGGCTACGCGGAGCATTACCGGCTCGGCGTTCCGCAGGAAAGACTCGACCGCGAGGCGCTCGAATGGGCGCGCGGCCGCGGCGGCCGCTCGGGCCGCGTGGCTTGGCAGTTCATCCAGGATTTGGCGGGGCGTCTCGGGACGGCGCTTTAGTCGGCCTGCGCCGCCATGCTGCTCATGTACTTCGTCGGATCGACGGGACGCGAGCCCTTGCGCAACTCGAAATGCACTTGCGGCTGGGAGACCGAGCCGGTGGTGCCCGCCTTGGCGATCACCTGACCGCGGCTCACCTTGTCGCCGCGCTTGACGAGCAGCTCCTCATTGTTGGCGTAGGCCGACACCCAGTTGTTGGCGTGGCGCACCAGCACGAGATTGCCGTAGCCCTTCAGCTCGCTGCCGGAATAGGCGACGACGCCGTTCTCCGCCGCCTTGACCGGGGTGCCTTGGGGCACGGAGATATTGATGCCGTCGTTATGTCCGCCGTCGGGCTTGGTGCCGAAGCCGGAGATCACGCGCCCCTTCACCGGCCAGCGGAAGCTCGCGCCCGACAGGGCTCCGGGTTGGGTAGCTGCGCACTGCTGGACACATCTTGCTGCGTGGGCGCCGGCGCCGTCTTGGCCGTGCTTTGCGTGGTGTCGCCGGCACCCGGCGCGCTGATCGTCGTTGTCTTGACCTTGCGCACGCCCGCCGCGTCCGCGACGGCGGGTGCACCCGCGCCTGCCGCGGGGATGACCAGCGTCTGGCCGATCTGCAGCGCGTCGGCGCGGACGTCGTTCCGCACCATGATGGCCTTCTCGGTGGTGCCGAGCTTCTCGGCGATGCTGTTGGGCGTGTCGCCCGCCTGCACCGTGTAGGTCGTCTCGCCCGCCGCGGGGTCAGCGAGGTTGGGGTCGGCGAGGCTTCGGGCGCAGCGGCGGCCACGCTTGGCGCTGGCGCAGGGCTCCGCGCGGCGGCGACATCGGCGCCCGGCATGATCAGGGTCTGGCCCACGCGCAGCCGCGCGTCAGGCAGGTTGTTGGCGGTCTGAATGGTGTTGATGGAGACGCCGTAACGCCGGGACAGGCTCGAGAGCGTATCCCCGCTCTGCACCTTGACCCGCGGGCCCGAGGCCTGAGTGACAGGCGGCGGCGCGGGCGGTTTGGAAGTCTGCGGCGAGCCGTAATAGCGTGCCTGGCCCGGCGAATAATTCGCGGTCGCTTGCGGCGGGGCGGCCGAGCGATCGCCGTAATACTGGTAGCGGCTGCCGTTGTAGACGGACTCCGACGGAACCGGGAGCGACGACGTGGTGGACATGTCGGCGCCGCTCGACTCGCTGTCGGCAAGATTCAAGGATGGGAAGTCGAAGCGCGAGACGCCCGAGCTACAGCCCGCTATCGTCAACGCAAGACTCAAACCCGCGATCACACCGCATGCGCCGCGGGCATACTCCGACCAGAACGCCACGCGCATCCCCCGATGGTCCCCTCGCAATACCCGTTGCGATCAGTAAAGCGCGCTGGCGGTAAACAACGCATTAAGCCTCTTCCCGCCGCTGCCTAAAAAGGAATCAGGGAACAACGCGTTAGGGCCCCGCCTCCGGCTCAGTCGCGCTTCACGCGCCCATGCACCAAAGGCACGAAGCGCACCGGCAGGAGCGGCGTCTCCACCAGCCCTTCCTCGGTCTTGTCGATCTGCACCAGCGACTGCGAGTCCCGCGTTTCGCCGAGCGGAATGATCATGCGGCCGCCGTCCTTCAGCTGGTCGAGCAGGGCCGCCGGCGCATCGAGCGCCGCCGCGGTGACGATGATGCGGTCGAACGGCGCTTGCGGCGGCCAGCCCAGCCAGCCGTCGCCGATGATCGTGGTCACGTTGTTGATCTTGAGCTCCGCCAGGCGCAGCTCGGCCGCCTTCTGGAGCTCCCGCCAGCGCTCCACGGTGTAGACCCGGCGGCAGAGATGCGACAACACGGCGGCCTGATAGCCGGAGCCGGTGCCGATCTCGAGCACCTTATGGGTCGGCTCCAGCGCGAGCTTCTCGGTCATGAAGGCGACCACGAAAGGCTGCGAGATGGTCTGGCCGCACTCGATGGGCAGCGCGATGTCCTGATAGGCGTGGTCGGAGAACGCCTCGTCCACGAACAGCTCGCGCGGCACGGTCTCGATGGCGCGCAGAACCTTAGGGTCGCGGATGCCGCGACGCCTCAGCTGCATGATCAGATTGACTTGGTCCTGTGCGCTCGCCATCCCGTCCACCTCCCTTCGAGGCGGCTTTTCGCGTGAGTATCAGCCGATTCGAGCGCGCGGGGGTAAGGATTTGGCTTTTTCGCCGAGAACGCCGGCAAGCGCTTCGAGCGAGTTGCTGTCGGTGAAGTCGAGGCAGAGCGGCGACACCGAGATCAGGTTGGAGCGCACCGCCCACAGATCCGTGCCCTTGGGCGGCTTGGCATTACGCTTGGCGATCCCGATCCAGTAATAGGCCTTTCCGCGGGTATCCATGCGGTCGTCGATGTCGAGCAGCGCCGTATCGCGCAAGCCTTGGCGCGTGGCGACCATGCCCTGAACCTCGTCCGGCTGGCAGTCGGGGAAGTTGACGTTGAGCACGGTGCCTTCGGCCCAGCCGGCGTCGAGCAGCTTGTGCATCAGCTCCGCGCCATGCTCCATCGGCGTCTCCCAGATCGGCGTGCCGTGATCGTAATTGCCGATGGCCAGGCTGAGCGCGATGGACGGCACGCCGAGCAGCGTGCCCTCGATGGCGCCGGCCACGGTGCCGGAATAGTTCACGTCGTCGGCCAGGTTCTGGCCGCGATTGACGCCGGAGAGCACGAGGTCGGGCGGCTCGTCTTTCAGCAGATAGCGCACACCCATGATGACGCAATCGGTCGGCGTGCCCTTGACCGCGTAACGGCGCTTGCCGAGCTCGCGCATGCGCAAGGGCTCGGCGAGCGTCAGCGAATGGGACGCGCCGGAGTTGTCGGTCTCCGGCGCCACGACCCAGACGTCGTCGGTGAGATCGGTGGCGATCTTCTCCAGCACGTCGAGGCCCGGCGCCTCGATGCCGTCGTCGTTGGTGAGGAGGATGCGCATCTTTTTGCGAGTCTGTTTCGGCACTTTCGCCGGTTTGTTCTTCTTCTGAGTCATGTCATCCACAATCCGTCATGCCCGGACTTGATCCGGGCATCCACACCGTTGCGCCGCAGCAAGCCGATAGGCCAATGGCATGGATTGCCGGGTCAAGCCCGGCAATGACGGCTTTAAGCGCGGAATTAATATTCATTTGGCAGCCTCGATCCTGGTCACGCCCCCCATATAGGGTTGCAACGCGTCAGGCACACGAACGCTCCCGTCCTCGTTCTGGTAATTTTCCAGCACGGCGATGAGCGCGCGGCCGACCGCCACGCCGGAACCGTTCAGGGTGTGCACGAACTGGGTGGCCTTGGAGTCCTTGGGCCGGTAGCGCGCATTCATGCGGCGGGCCTGGAAGTCGCCGCAGTTCGAGCACGAGGAGATCTCTCTGTAGGTGTCCTGCCCCGGCAGCCAGACCTCGATGTCGTAGGTCTTCTTCGCGGCGAAGCCCATGTCGCCGGTCGAGAGCACCACCACGCGGTACGGCAGGCCGAGCCTCTGGAGCACGGTCTCGGCGCATTTGGTCATGCGCTCATGTTCTTCGGCCGATTGTTCCGGCGTGGTCACCGAGACGAGCTCGACCTTCGAGAACTGATGCTGGCGGATCATGCCGCGGGTGTCTTTTCCGGCGGCGCCGGCTTCGGCGCGGAAGCAGGGCGTCCCCGCGGTCACGCGCATGGGGAGCTTGGCCTCGTCGGTGATGTCCTCGCGCACGAGATTGGTGAGCGGCACTTCCGCGGTCGGGATGAGCCAGCGTCGCGTTTGCACGGCACCAGCAAGATCGGCGAAATGCGCCATCATCGTAACAAACGCTCTGTCCGCATACTCTGCGACGGGATCTCTTTCCTTGGCTTCTGACGCGCGCTCCAACTGCTCTCTTATGCTGGGAGCAAGGCTTTTTAGATATTCGTTCGCAGCGTGCTGTATGTATTCAACGTTGGTTGCCACAAATTGGTCTTCTTCAAACTTCGGGAGTTGCGCGGTGCCGAACATGGTGTCGTCGCGCACGAGCAGCGGCGGGTTGACCTCGGTGTAACCGTGCTGGTCCGTGTGCAGGTCGAGCATGAACTGGGCGAGCGCGCGTTCGAGACGTGCCAGCTTGCCCTTCAGCACGACGAAGCGCGCGCCCGACAGCTTGGCCGCCGTCTCGAAATCCATCAGTCCGAGCGCCTCGCCGATCTCGAAATGCTCTTTCGGCGCGAAGGAGAATTTCGGCGGCGCGCCGACCTTGCGGAGCTCCACATTGGCGCTCTCGTCGGGACCGACCGGCACGCCGTCCGCCGGCATGTTGGGAATGCCGGCGAGCAGGTCGTGCAGTGCTTTGTCCTGCTCGCGTTCCTTGTCCTCGCCCTCCTGGATGGTCGCCTTCAGCCCCGCGACCTCGTCCATCAGGCGCTTGGCTTCGGCCTCGTCCTTGGCCTGCTTGGCCTTGCCGATATCCTTGGAGGCGGCGTTACGCGTGGCCTGCAGCTCCTGCAAAGCTTGAATCGTTTCGCGGCGTTGCTCGTCCATGGTGAGGATTTGAGTCAACGTGGCCTTCGGATCGCCGAAGCCGCGATCGCTCAGGCCTTTGACGAAGGCGTCTTGGTTGTCGCGGATCCATTTGACGTCGAGCACGGGGAAACTTCTCTTTCTTCGACTCGGGGGGTGGGTGCCTGGCCCCCGTATAAGGCCCGGCCGGGCCGTTGTCATGACCCCCGGCCTTCCCTGCGTCATTGCCGGGCTTAGGTCCCATCGATTTCCCTCCCCCTAGAAGGGGGAGGTCGGCGCGCTTGCGCGCCGGGAGGGGGGCCTTACAAAAAGACGGGGGTACGAAATTATGCCAAAAAACATCGTCATGGTGCACGGGGCCAATTGCGGTGGCTGGTGCTTCGATGAGTTCCGCAAGGTGTTCGAGGCGCGCGGCTTCACCTGCCACGCACCCGACCTGATCGGCCACGGCGCCGAAAAGGAGACGGGGAGAAACATCTTGGCCAGTGTAGGCATGGCCGACTACCGCGCCCAAATGACGGCCTTCGTGAAGGCGCTGCCGGAAAAGCCGATTCTGCTCGGCCATTCCATGGGCGCGGTCATTGTCCAGCAGCTCGCCTCGGATGGCCTTGCCGAGACGCTTGTCCTGGCGAGCCCGGCGCCGCGCGCCGGCATCGTGCCGCCCACGGATCCTGAGAAGCAGCTCTGCCAGGATCTCATGAGCATCGGGCCGTTCTGGACGCGCGCGCTCGATCCGAACTTCGATCTCGCGTGCCACTACACGCTGAACCTATTGCCCAAGGACGAGCAGCGGACCGTGTTCGATCGGTTTGGCCCGGAGTCCGGCCGGGCGCTGTTCGAGACGTTCTTCTGGATGTTCGACCGGACCGGCGCGACGATCGTCGACACCGGCGCGGTCCGCTGCCCCGTGCTCTGTCTGTCGGGTGCGCAAGACAACATCGTGTCGTTGCAGACCGCCAAGGAGACGGCGGGCGCGTATAAGCAAGCCGAGTTCTGGGAGCTGAAAGATCACGCCCACATGCTGCTGATCGAGCCCGGCGCCGAAAAGATCGCCGCCCGCATCGCCGATTGGCTCGGTTAGTCCGGCGTCTTTTTAACCAACAGATCCGTCATGGCCGGGCTTGTCCCGGCCATCCACGATTTTCTTTCTGGCCGATACGTGGATGCCCGGCACAAGGCCGGGCATGACGAGGCCCAGCAGCGCTAGATGGTCGGTTCGAATTCGCCGCGCTTGGCGAGAATGCGCATGGCCCGCTGGATGGGTGCGAAGGAGCGGCGGTGATGCGTGCACACGCCATGCTTCTGGACGGCGCGGGCGTGCTCGGGCGTGCCGTAACCCTTGTTGCTCTCCCAGCCATAGCGCCGGTACCGCTTGGCGAGCTTCACCATGATGCGGTCGCGGGTGACCTTGGCGATGATCGAGGCCGCCGCCACCGACAATGAGATGCCGTCGCCGCCGACCACGGCGCGCGCTTTGCCGGGGAAACGCTTCGGGATCATGTTGCCGTCGATCAGGGCTGCGGCTTGCGGCACCTCAAGGCCCCGAAAGGCGAGCCGCATGCCCCACAGGCTCGCTTGCAAAATATTGTCGCGGTCGATGCGGCGGACATGCCCGATGGCGATGGCGACTGAAAGCCGTGGCCATGATCTCCGCGTAGCGGTCCTCCCGGCGTCCGGGGTCAGCAGCTTCGAATCGTTCAGGCCTTCCGGGATGCGGTCGGGATTGAGGATCACCGCCGCCACGACCACCGGCCCGGCCCAAGGCCCACGGCCCGCCTCGTCGATGCCGGCCACGGGCAGTCCGTGCAAATCCATCATCTCCGCCTCGAGATCGAAGCTCGGCGGGCAAGGAGCGGGGAGCGATTCTGCGGGCAGTCCCATGAGGAGGGACTGTCCGACAAATCGCGCGTCTCATGCAACAGCGCCGGGCTAGGGCAGGTCGGCTCTTGTGGAAAAGCCTAGAGCAGACTGAGCTGTTGGCCGGGACGGACGGGCGGCGTGAACAGATCCGTGCGCAGCGCACTCCGCTTGTTGAGGCCGAGCCGCTCGGCGGCCATCTGGAAGCGGCGGCCGATCATCCAGGCGTAGGGCCCGTCGCCTTCCATGCGCTCGCCCCATTTCGCCTCGTAGAGCTTGCCGCCGCGCGTCTGGCGCATCAGCGACAGCACCCGGTCGGCGCGGTCCGGGCAGTTGGCGCGCAGCCACTCAACAAAGAGATCGCCGATCTCGAGCGGCAGCCTGAGCAGCACGTAGCCGGCCTCGGCCGCGCCCGCCACGGACGCGCGCTCCAGAATGCGCTCCATTTCCGCGTCCGTCAGGCCCGGGATCACCGGCGCCACCATGACGGAGGTAGGCACGCCCGCGGCGCTCAGTTTCTCCACCGTCTCCAGCCGCTTCTCGGGCGTCGAGGCGCGCGGCTCCATGGCCCGGGCGAGCTTGTGGTCGAGCGTGGTCACCGACAGCGCCACCTTGACGAGGCCGCGCTCGGCCATCGACTGCAAAATGTCGAGATCGCGCAGCACCAGCGCCGATTTGGTGACGATGCCGACCGGATGGTTGGTGGCGTCGAGCACTTCGAGGATACGCCGCATGATGCGGTAGCGCCGCTCGATGGGCTGATACGGGTCGGTGTTCGAGCCGATGGCGATCATGCGCGGGCGATAGTTCGGCTCGGCGAGCTCGCGCTCCAGCGCCTGGGCCGCGTTGGTCTTGGCGAACAGCTTCGTCTCGAAATCGAGCCCCGGCGACATGCCGAGAAAGGCGTGGGTCGGCCGCGCGAAGCAATAGATGCAGCCATGCTCGCAGCCCCGATAAGGATTGATCGAGCGGTCGAAGCCGATATCCGGGGATTGGTTCTTGGTGATGATCCGCCGGGCCGGGACCTCCTGCACCTCGGTCTGAAGCGCCTCGAGATCGCCGAGCGTCTCCCAGCCGTCGTCCACCGGCTCGTAGGCGATCGGCTCGAACCGCCCGGACCGGTTGGTCTGGGCGCCACGGCCATGCCTGCGGCCATAAGCGACCCCGCCCGCCTCGGGCGAGACGCTCTCGAATTCGCCTGGTTTTCTCAGCGCCACGCTCATGCCTGCTATATAGGATCGTACGGGGAACAAATCAAGAACATAGTTCCAAGAACGCGGACGTGACGATTGCCGCGTGAAGGGCAAACGCTATAGTCCGCCGATGATTTCCGTGGTCATCCCCACTTTTAATGCTGCGCCCACTTTGGTTCATACCCTGTCGGCGCTGGTGCCTGCCGTGGTGGATGGGGTGGTCCAGGAGGCGATTATCGCCGACGGCGGCTCGACCGACGACACCTCTGTCATCGCCGATGCCGCGGGCACGCATCTGGTCCAGTCGGAACGGGGCCGCGGCACCCAGCTCGATGCCGGCGCGGCCATCGCCAAGGGCGACTGGCTGCTCTTTCTCCATGCCGACACGGTGCTCGAGCCCGGCTGGGCGGACGAGGCGGCGAGCTTCATCGAGCGCGTCGGGAGCGGACGCCGCAAGCAAGCGGCCGCCTATTTCCGCTTCTCGCTCGATGACGACGGCTTCATGCCGCGCCTGGTCGAGATGCTGGTGAGCCTGCGCTGCGCGTTGTTCGCCCTGCCTTACGGCGACCAGGGTCTGCTCATCTCCCGCGCCCACTATGCCCGGCTCGGCGGCTTCCGCCCCTTGCCGCTGATGGAGGACGTGGACCTCGTGCGCCGGCTCAAGCGCCGGGAGCTGGTGGGCCTGAAGTCGCGCGCGGTGACCAGCGCCCAGCGCTACCGCACCGAAGGCTATTTCTCGCGCGGCTTCCGCAATCTCGGGCTCATGGTGCTTTATTATCTGCGCGTGCCGCCGCGGTACCTTGCCCGCCTCTATGGCTAGGGCTCGGCGGAAGCGGAAAGCCTCCGTCTCTTTCGCGCCTCGTCTCATCGTCATGGCCAAGCGGCCTGTCGCGGGCGCTGTGAAAAGCAGGCTCGCGCGCGGCATCGGCTCCGCCGCCGCGCTGCGATTCTATCGGACGACCCTTGCGCACACCCTGCTGCGGCTCGGCAGAGATCCACGCTGGCGAACCTATCTCGCGGTCACGCCGGACGTGAGCTTGGCGGAGTCCTGCTGGCCGTCCGCGCCGATGGTCACGCGGGTCCCCCAAGGTGGCGGCGATCTCGGTGCGCGCATGCAAGGCCTGGTCGACCGCATGCCGCCGGGGCCCGTGATCATTGTCGGCAGCGATATCCCGGCGGTGCGGCCGCGCCATATCGCCAAAGCCTTTCGCCAGCTCGGACATGCGGATGCCGTGTTCGGGCCGGCGCAAGACGGCGGCTATTGGCTGGTCGGCTTCAAGAGGCGGCCGCGACGACTTGTCTCATTCGAGAATGTCCCGTGGTCGACCGGACAAGCGCTCTCCGCCACGCTCGCAAATCTGCACGGGCGAATTCTCGCGTTCTCCTCGACACTTAACGATGTCGATACGGCGCAAGACTACAAGCGCGAGCGCGCGTGCGCGGAACGCCTTTTTCGGTAGCCGCCTGATGCACGTCAGAGCAACCGGCGCGCGTTTAAAACAACTTTAACGGGATATTGCTAGGGCCATGGTTGAGTAGACCGGGGGAGCTACCAGCCTATGCGCATCGCACTCGTCGATCCCAGCCGCACGACACGTTTGATCGTCACGCGCCTGCTCGAAGCGCGCGGCCATGCGGTCGTTCCCTTTGGCGACGAGCGCGAAGCGCTGGAGCAGATCAAGCTCGACCCGCGCATCGACGCCGTGATTACCAGCGCCGAGCTTAGCCATATGACAGGTCTCGAGCTCTGCTGGGAGACTAGGCTGCTCGCGACCTGCAAGCGTCCGATCTACGTACTGATGATGTCTTCGCAATACGACCAGCGAAACCTGGTCGAGGCGCTGGATTCCGGCGCCGATGATTTCATAGGCAAGCCGCCTCTGGCCGAGGAACTCTACGCGCGTCTGCGCGCCGCCGAGCGCATTGCCTCGATGCAGCGGGAGCTGCTTCGCCTCGCCACCACCGATCCCCTGACCGGTCTGTGCAATCGCCGCGGCTTCTTCGAGCAGGCCATCGAGGCGCGCTCGCGGACGCTTCCCGACGGCAAGCTGTCCGCCATTCTCCTCGACATCGACAATTTCAAGCACATCAACGATTCCTACGGTCACGAAGCCGGCGACGAGGCCATTCGCGCCTGCGCCGAGGCGGCGCGTTTCGACGAGGCCATCGCCGGGCGTCTCGGCGGCGACGAGTTCGCGCTTCTTTTGGAGCGCCCGCTGCCGGCCTCTATCGAGATCGCGAAGGATTTGCGCCGCCGTCTGGCGTCACGGCCGGTCGATACGCGTAAGGGCCGCATCACGCTGACCTGGAGCATCGGCGTCGGCGAGGCCCAGCCACAAGACAGCGTCGATCAACTTCTCGCCCGTGCCGATGCCGCGCTCTACAGCGCCAAGACGCAAGGCCGGAACCGCGTGGCGGCCGCGCCCGAGGGTCTGCGCATCGAGCAGACCGTCGCCCAGCACGGCATCGCCCGCGCCACGGCCTGCGCCTGACTTTGATCTCCCGCTCCCCTTGGGGGAGAGGTGGAGGCCCGTCGTAGGCCGGAGGCCGGTAGCGCGCTTAAATTGCGCTCAAGTAGGCCAGAGGCCGGTAGCGCATCAGAAAAGCCAGGTGAAGCGCCTTGGACGGCCTCGGGCCACGGCCTGTCATTCTGTTCGCCGGCGGGCTAAACCTAGCCTCTGATCGCAAAAAGGGCGGGGGCATGAACGAGCGCGACGGCGAGCCGTCACCAGCAAGCGAGGAGAAGCCGGACTCCGCCGCCGCTCCGGAGAGCGAGGCCTCTCTCGCCGAAATGGCGGGGAAGCCGCGCCGGAGCAACAGGTCAAATATTCCATGTCGCCGGGGCTGCCGAACTTCCTCGGCAGCAACAGGATCGGCCTCGCCATCTCGTCTTATCAGTCGGGCAAGTTCTACCTGCTCGGCCAGAACAAGGACGGCGGCCTCCTCGTCGACGAGCGCTTCTTCCGCAAGGCCATGGGCATTTGCGTAGCCGACAAGGACACGCTGCTGCTCGCCACCCTGTTTCAGATCATCAAGTTCAAGAACGTTCTGAACGAGGGCCAAGAGGTCAACCACGTCTCGACAGCTGCTACGTGCCGCGCGAGCTCTATGTCACCGGCGAGCTCGACGCCCACGATGTCGGCCGGCTCAAGGACGGGCGCATCGTCTTCGTCAACACGACCCATAACTGCCTCGCCACCACCTCAGAGCGCCACAGCTTCACGCCGCTGTGGAAGCCGCCCTTCGTCTCAAAGATCGTCAAGGAGGACCGCTGCCATCTGAACGGGCTCGCCATGGAGGAGGGCATCCCGCGCTACGTCACCGCGGTCTCGAAATCCGACACCATCGACGGCTGGCGCGACCGCAGATTCGACGGCGGCATCGTCATCGACGTGGCTACCGGCGAGATCGTCATCGGCGGCTGTCCATGCCCCATTCGCCGCGGGTCTATAATGGCAAGCTCTACGTGCTCAATTCGGGCACCGGCGAGCTCGGCTGGGTCGAACCGGCGGCGAAGGCGGCGGACGCCAAGTTCCATGTGGTGGCGTTCTGTCCGGGCTTCGTGCGCGGGCTTGGCTTCCACGGCAATTTTGCATTCGTCGGCCTGTCCAAGCCGCGCTACGAGCGCTTCGAAGGGCTGGCGCTCGATAAGAAGCTGAAAGACGCGGACTCCGAGCCCTGGTGCGGCGTGCAGATCATCGATCTCAGCACGGGCGCTTGCGTGCATTGGTTCCGCATCGACGGCGCCATCGGCGAGCTTTACGACGTCGCCGTGGTGCCTGGCGTCACGCGCGCCATGTCGCTGAGCTTCGCCTCGAACGAGGTGCTCGGCCTCGTCACCCACGATCCGCTCGGCGAGGGCCCGCCGGCTTGGTGATAACTCTCCTGCGTCATGCACGGACTTGTTCCGGGCATCCAATGGGGCAGAGCGGCAAACTCACTATTGGATTGCCGGGACGAGCCCGGCAATGACGAAGAAGATCAAAAGAGCCAGGTGAAGCGGCCTTTGACGCCGTTATCTGTGACGCCGTTGCCGAATTGCCCGGTGTAGGACATGCCGGCGGTGGTGTTTGCACCGAGCGCGAGATCGAGTCCCGCGTCGATCAGCGCCGAGTCCTCGGCGAGCGGCACGCCCTCGATGCCGAAACCGATGCCCGTCGAAGCAAACGCCAGCGCCGCGCCCGGCGTCACGTCGTCGAAGGCGTGCTGCCAGGCGGCGGAGATGTGCGGCACCACCTGTATGCCGCCGAACTGCATCGTGGTCGCAGCGCGCAGGCCCAAAGTCGAGTAGCCCACGTCTTGGTCGAGATCGACGCCGCGCAAACTCGCAAGCGCCCCGCCGTGCTCCCTGAAATTGTCCGTGTCGATGGAGACGAATGCGAGACCGCCGAAGGGCTCCACCGCCATGCCCGCAAGTTGCGTCGGATAGGCCACCTCGCCGAAGATCTGGCCGGTGTCGGCATCGTAAGAGGCTTTCTGCCGCTCGAAGAAGCCGGGGAACACCACGGCGCGGGAGGTGTCGATGCCGTTCCAGGCCCACATGCCGCCGCCGCGCAGGGCAAAGCTGCCTGCCAGGCCGCCGAGATAGCCGCCCAGCGTGTAGCTCTCGACATCGGCGGACGAATAGCGCGCATCCACGTCCACATTGGCGAACGAGGCGCCGGTGGCGAGACCCGCCCGCCACGAGTCCGACACAGCTGCGTCCATGCCGGAGACGAAGCCGCCGAGGTCGCGGTCTGCCGTCGCGGCGTTGCCGTCGCCGTTGAAGTCACCCCAGGCGCCATAGGCGCGCGTCCAGAAGGCGAGCGACTGAGGTTCCGGCGAGACAAGAGCCTTGCCGTCATAGCCTAGCGCATACGCTTGGGCATCGAGCGAGGCCATTTGCGGGCCGCCCGCCGACAAAGCTTCACCGGAATGGCTCGCCTGCATCAAGCGTCCCAGCACTGCCTCGCGCACATAGCGCGAGTCGTCGGCGAGCGTGCCGGCGACGGTCGCATGGATCTCGCCGCTAAGCGCATCGAACGCCTGCCGCGCGCCGGAAGCCGTCTGGTTCAGCACGGCGAGGAACAGCGCGTTCGTCGTCGGGAATTGGTCGAGGGCGGTCGCGACATTGCACTGGTTTCGCGTCCGCGCCACGGAGCAGAAGTCGGACGTGTTGCGCTCGAGCGTCAGCACCACGTCGTTGCCGGTGCCGCCATTGTAGACGACCGTCGGCACCAAGAAGGCGAGGCTACTCGTCACCGTGGCGAAGCTTCCCGTCACCGCGTCGCTGCCGTCATTGTCGATGATGACGTAATCGGTGCTCGGCTTATAGTTCCCGTTCGCCGCGAGCACGCGCAACGTGGCGCCGGTCAGGTTCACCGTCCCGTTGACGATCACCTTGTCGCTCTCACCCGCCGCATTCACTTCCACCTCGTAGACCGTTCCGGCGCTCAGCGTGAAGGCGCCGTTGACCGTCATGGTGCCGATGGAGTTGCCCGGCGCCAGCGTGCCGCCGTTGACCGTGAGATCGCCGAACGTGCCGGTGCCCATCACCGTGCCGCCATTGACGGTAAAGGGGGCGGTGGTGCTGCCGGTGAAGCTCCAAGCGCCGTTGTCCACCTCGAACACCTCGAAGCTCCGATACTGCTTGGTGTTCGTGCCCGTGTCGATGTTGGAGAGATTGAACGCACCAGCGCCGGTGCCGGCAAAGCCGAGTGTGTCGGTGCCGGTTCCGGCCAGCACATTGCCGTTGATCGTGGCGCTCGGATGCAGTTCCACCCGGTTGTCGTAAGCTCCCTCCTGATCGAGTTTGACAGCGCCGCCGCCGGCGGCGCCGTTGAGGACGCCCGAAACGGTGACGCTGGTCGGCGCCGAATAGGATTTGATGGCATAGCCGTCCCCGTTGGCGGTTACGGTGGAGTTCCGGCCGACCGCGATGGAGGTCGAGGGTCCGCCATTGACATAGATGCCGTCGCTGTCTTGCCCAGTGCGTTGCCGTTGGCGGTGATGTTGGTGCGCCGCTGCCGGTGCTGAGGGCTGCGATGCCCGCTTTGGCTCCTATACGTTTGAGCCTGCGCCCGTGACGATGTCCAGCTCGGTGCCGTTGATGTTGAAAGCATTGATGCCGTTGGCCGAGGTGCTGTTGACGGCGCCATGGACCTCGATGCGCTGCACGCCGCTGCCGCTGTTCTGGGAGAAGATGCCGGCATCGGCCGCGGTCACCGTTGAGCCCGCGCCGATCGTGACGGTCGAGTCCGTGCCGTAGTTCTGCGTGAGGATGCCGTTGCCGCCGGAAGTGATGTCGCCGTTGGCGGTGACGGTGGTCGCGCCGGTGCCGTTGTTGGTGGCCAAGATGCCCGTGTCGCCGCCGCTGACCGTGGTGCCGGCGCCGGTGGTCACGGAGAGATTGGTCCCGTAGGTCGCGCTGGCGATGCTGACGTCGATGCCGCCGCCGGTATTGCCCGTCACGTCGCCATGGGCAGTGATGCTCAACGCACCGCTCTGAGTGCCGCCAGCAATGCCGTCGATGCCGCCGTAGACTGAGGCGCCATATGCGGTAGTGACGCTAGCGCCGGCATTGGCGTCAATGAAGATGCCCTGAGTGCTCGTGCCGGTGACGTCACCGTTCGCCTCGATCGTCCAGGCCCCGCTGCTGGCGCCGCTCTTCGTGTAAATGCCACGGCCACCGCTCACCGCGCCGTTTGTCGTGATGTACCCATTGCCGGTCCCCGTGAGTCTTGCGTCGATGGTGCCGGTGCCGGTCGAGCCGATAAGTTCGCCGGCGGCGATGATGCGCAGATCGCCGCTGCCGGCGTTTGCCGCGTAGATGGCCGTGTCGCCGCGCACCTTGGAGCCGCTCTCCGTGGTCACCGTGAGGTCGGTGGTGTCGGCGTAGTTCTTTGCAGAGATGCCTGTGGGGTAGCCGTAAACATAGCCCATGACGGTGACGGTCGTGTATCCGGTGCCCTTGTTGCTGGCAGAGATACCGCTGTCATTGCCCTGGACCGTGCCCGTCCCGGTTGCCACGATAATGTTGGAGCCGTAGTTCAGCGCCATGATGCCTGAGCTGCTGAGCCCGGTTGCCGAGACGTTGCCGTCGGCAGTGATGGAGATGGCGCCGGTACCGGCGTTGTAGGCGGCAATGCCGTATTCGCTGCCAGTCAACGTGCCGTCGGTGTTGATGGTGATGCTGCCCGGTGTCCCGCCGTCGTCGCCCTTGACGTTCATGCGCAGAGCGGCGGTCGCGGCGTCAAGGGTCGAGTTGTTGGCGTCGGTGAAGGACAGGTCGCCATAGGCGTCGATGTTCACGCCGTAGGGGTCGGGGGTGATGACGCTGAAGCCGGCCTCGGTGCTCACTGTCGCGTTGTTGACGGTGATGTTCTGCTGAGTGCCATTGATGTCGGAGCAGGTATAGGTCGACCCTCCGGAGTTGACGCATGCTGCGTACGCCCGGCCGCCATATCCGGTCAGCGTCCCCACGATCATCGTCGTTGAGAGCAGGATTTGCCGCCGTAGGGCGCGCGCAGGCATGGCTGTCCCCCAGCGCCCGACTCCACGCGCGGCGCCTAGTCGTGTTGAGACACGTTTTTTGCCCGAACGGTTGACGCTACGAGCGCCTTGATGGGGGAGAGCAAACGCTCTCGATAATGCAGAGAAGACGCTGGCGTTACGTGGCGCGCCGTTCCCAACCCCTTGCCATATGGTCCGCTGGCTCAGCCAGCATCGTCAGCCTGCTGAGGATCACTGATTCGCGGGCCGGGAGGCAAGAATCGGTTGTACAAATTGCGGATTTGCAATCGACTTGTGGCCGAAAGGTCACAGCCAGAAGTGGCAGAAAAACCGCCCCAAAACACCTCAGCCCGCCTTCGCCTTCTTCTTTTTGCTCTCGGTGAGGCGCGGCATGATCTCGATGAACGAGCAGGGCCGGTGGCGGTTGCGAGCTGGAACTTGAGGATGCCTTCCCAGGCGTCCTTGCAGGCGCCCGGTGAGCCCGGCAGCGAGAAGATCAGCGTGCCCTTGGCGAGCCCGCCGCAGGCGCGGGACTGCGCCGTCGAGGTGCCGACGGTCTGATAGCTCAGCATGTGGAACAGGACGGAGAAGCCTTCGATCTCCTTGTCGAACAGCGGGCGCACGGCTTCCGGGGTGACGTCTCGTCCGGTGAAGCCCGTGCCGCCCGTGGTGATCACCACGTCGACGTCCTTGGCTTTGATCCACTTCTTGACCTGCTTGCGGATCTCTTTCTCGTCGTCGGGGGCGACCGCGTGCTCCGCCACCGCGTGACCGGCCTCGGTGATCATACTGGCAAGCAGCGGCCCGGACTTGTCCGTCTTCGGCGTGCGCGTGTCGGAGATCGTGAGCACCGCGATGCGTACGGGAATGAAGGGGCGGCTCTCGTCGATACGCGCGGTCATGTGTCGCTTCTTTCTCTGGGTGTCATGCCCGCGGACGCGGGCATCCGGTAAACTCAGGGCTTGATCATTCTCTCACGCAGTGTCGGCAAACGTCAGGCACAGATTATCCCTCCCCCTTTCAGGGGGAGGGAGTCAAAAGGCTACGTCTCCAGCCTCTCTTTCAGCATCAGCAGGTCGCGCCAGGCATAGCGCTTCTCCTCCGGCTTCCGCAGCAGATAGGCGGGATGCAGCGTCGCGAGCGTTGGAATGTCGCGGTCGCCGTTCTTCACGATCTTCCACTTGCCGCGCAAGCGCATGATGCCTTCGCTCACGCCGAGAATATGCTTCGCCGCCGCGCCCCCGAGCAGCACCATCACTTGCGGATCGAGCAACTCGATCTGCCGCGACAGGAACGGCGCGCAGGATTCGATTTCCTGCGCCGTCGGCGTGCGGTTGCCGGGCGGGCGCCAATAAATCGTGTTGGTGATGTAGACGTGGCTCTCGTCGAGGCCGATCGAAGCGAGCATGCGGTCGAGCAGCTTGCCCGCGCGGCCGACGAAGGGCTTGCCCTGGATGTCCTCGTCGCGGCCGGGCGCCTCGCCGATCAGCATAATGCGCGCGGTGTCGCTGCCGCGCGAGAAGCAGGTGTTCTTGGCCGTGCGCTTCAGCGCGCAGCCCTCGAACTGGGCGACCAGCGTCTCGAGCTCGG